>CANHGA010000022.1 GCA_947460085.1 Synechococcaceae cyanobacterium | reverse complement strand
GCTTGAGGCGGATTTCCGCTACGGCATGGTTCATGTCCGGGACAACGCCGAGTCGATTGCCTTTTATCGGGGCGAGCAGCAGGAATCGAAGGAGGTGGTGCGTCGCCTGGGCAGCGCGATTGCCAACTACGACCGCCTCATCCTCTGGACGGCGGCGATCAATGTGGTGAAGCGCTCCTACGACTACTTTTCGCGGTTCCTGCCCTGGCTGGTGATTGCGCCGATCTACTTCGCCAAAGATGCCGATTTCGGCGTGTTTAGCCAGGCGGGAATTGCCTTCGCCCAGGTCTTTTCATCGTTGAGCTTCATTGTTGCCAACATCGAACAGTTGGCAGCCTTCTCCGCATCGATTAGCCGTCTTGAGGGCTTCCAGGGCAAGGTGGATGAGATCAATGGCAAGGCTGCTGCAACAGCACTGTCGGACCAGGCAACGGCGGCAGCTGCGGGTCTGCCAGCGACTGAATCAATCCTGTTGCGCCACGCCGATTTGGTGCCGCCCCAAAGTGATCGCGTTCTGCTGCGCGACCTCAGCCTGGAGGTGAGCCAGCGCCAGCGGGTGCTGGTGGTGGGCCCATCGGGTTGCGGCAAAACCTCCTTCCTGCGGATGGTGAGCGGTCTTTGGCCCCCGGCCTCTGGCAGCGTCGAGCGGCCGCCCGTTGGCGAGCTGCTGTTCATTCCCCAGAAGCCCTACATGATTTTGGGCAGCCTGCGGGAGCAGCTCTGTTATCCCATGCCCAGTGATCGCTTCAGTGATGAGCAACTTCGCCATGTGCTGGAGCAGGTGCGGCTGGGCGAATTGGTGCAGCGCTATCCCGATCTGGAGATCAAGCAGGACTGGCCTCGGCTGCTCTCCCTTGGGGAGCAGCAGCGCCTTGCCTTTGCGCGACTGCTGCTGAATTCCCCCCGTTTCGTGGTTCTCGATGAAGCCACCAGTGCCCTGGATGTGGCCACGGAGCGCCACCTCTACGGACTCCTGGCCGAGCGGGAGATGGCCTTTGTGAGCGTGGGTCACCGGCCTACGCTCACGGCTTTCCACGACACGGTGCTGGAGCTCGACGGCAGCGGCAGTTGGCAGCTGCTTCCCGCGGCCGGCTATGACGTGGGCCGCCATGCCTGATCCCATGACAACCTCCCCCGAGCCGGAGCCCCAGGCTCCTCCGTCAACGAGTGCCGCAACCATTGCCACCACCAGCGCCACCACTGGCGATGTGCCAGCTTTCGGCTGGAGTGGTTACGCCGAGCGGGTGAATGGACGCTTCGCCATGGTGGGGTTTGTGGCGGTCTTGGCGATTGAGCTCGTGGGCGGCGACACCTTTTTGCACTGGGCAGGCCTGGTTCCTTAGACCAGCGGGTGCCTAGGGCAGGGCGATGAGATCGATTTGCCATAGCCCCCCACGGCTGACCTGAACGGCGAGTTCCTTGCCATCGGCCCGCATCGTGACCTGGCTTGGAACCCCGGCCGGTTGCATGGGAATCGGCTGCAAACTCATCAGCGATCGGCGGTAAAGAACCAGCTCGGTGCGCCCTTCCAGTTGCCGCACGAGGGCGAGCCTCTCGCCGCTGGCATCCACACCGACGCTGATCGGTTGGGCATCGCCCCGGTTGAGTCCCGGCACCGGGACAGGGGCGTTGCCTGCTACATCCAGCAGAAGCACTTGGTCGCGGCCGCCCCGCCCGGTTATCACAGCCAGCCAGCGCCCGGAGAGGGCGGGAGCCCGATTGGTGCCCGCCATGGCCAATTGGCGATTGAGGGCCGCCATCGGCGTTGGCATCGCTCCCATGCACCCGCTGAGCAGGCCTGCGCTGGCGGCGATCGCGACGGCAAGACCAAGCTTGTGGCGAATGCGGTGGCTGATGCGATTCATGGGGCTGGGGGCTCTCATGGAGCGCTCGGACCCCCCTGAACCGCCAGGCCGCCAGGGAGGTCTGGCTCGAGCTGGCCCGCCAGATCAAAGAGTTGCACCCTGGATTGGCCACCTTCCATCACTTCGATGGCGATGCGCTGGCCGTCAGGAGCCAGGCTGAGGCGTGCGGGCTGGCTGCCATTGGGCAGCGGCAGGCGCAGCAACTTGCCGGTGGCGCGGTCTTCCAGGATCGCCACCCGTTCAGGGCCTTGCTGCACGAGGGCGGCGATGTAGCGGCCGTTCCAGCTCAAGGATGGCGAGCTGTGGGGCTCGTGGCTGCGCAGATGGCGCAATGCCACGGTTTGACCGCCTGGTTGCTCTTGAAGCACCACCATGGCCTTGCCGCCCTGTTCCAGCACCGAAGCGAGAAACCTGCCATTGCCACTGATGGCCGGGTCTTGACGGTCCTCGGCGCCAAGGGGGTTTAGGGGGCCAACGCTCCGCCTGCCGAACAGGCCCACGCCTGAACAGCTGCTTAGGCATGCTGCCAAGCCCAGGGTGATGGCTATGGCGCGGGCTATGGCGCGGGCAGTGGCGCGGGCAGTGAATCTTGCACGGGTACTAGCCCGGCCAGGGGCCCGCAAGCGGTGGATGGGATGGTGGCTCAGTGCTCAGTCTGCTCAGTCGTCAAAGCGGGAGCTGTTGTCCCGGGGCCGCGCTCCCGCCGAGGGGCCGCCGGTCTTCGGACCCGGGTTTGGAGGCGTCATTGGGCTGAAGTCTGCGTCGCTGATGTTGGTATTGCTGCGGGAATCAGGGCTGCGGAAATCCGGGTTCCTGGAATCACTAGGTGCCGTGCCAGGTCGGTTTCCCCGGATTGGGGTGCCCTGGGGCATGCTTCCGGCCGTTCGGGGGGAAGCGGGATCTCCCAGCGGCCTGGATCCGGGCTCGCTCGTTGCATTGCCAGGACCACCCGCTCCGCCAGGGCCCCGGCGGCTCGAGCGTGGCATGCCTTCGGAGCTGGCCATGGGCCGGCTGCCCCGGCGCGCTTCAGGGGCATCGTCGCGGTCCCGGCGACGGGCACCAAAATCGTTGGCAGGCTTGGCGCTTGCCTGCCCACCGGCACTGAAGCGAGTGCGATCGGCGGTGCTCCAGTCATCTTGGGCAGCAGGCCGACGGCTTTCGGCGCGCTCGGGGATCGCCACCCGGCTGCTTCGCCTGGGGCGGTAGAAGTCTTCGCCTTCATCCTCGCCATCCCGGGCGGGGATCCGGCGTTTGAAGGGCTCGGGCTCATCGAAGCGATCGCTCTCCCCTTCTCCCCAGGCGCGGCCCCCCATGCGGGGCCGAAAGGGACCGGCGGGAACGGGTTCTTCGTCGTCGAAATAGGACGATCGACGCGCCTGCTCGGTGGTGACGCCCCTTAAGCGCACACTTTCATAGGCGAAGAAAACGGCCGATCCAGCCAACAGAAATTGGCCAAACTGCAGGATCGGATCCAGGCGCCAACCCTGGAAAAACAAAATGCCACCACAAAGCAGGCCAATGGCAGCGAAGAAGACGTCGTAATCCCTGGCCAGCGCAGGCTTAAAGCTGCGCATGAAATAGAGAAGCGCCCCGCCCACCGCGAGCACAATGCCCACGATGCTGGCCCAATTGAGGCTGGCATTAACCACGGTGTGTCACCCGTAGGAGGCTCCGAGTTCGAAGCCCTGTGATCAACCCACTGTAGGGACCCCCTACCCGTCGGGCGATCCGGTGGTCTCTAGGAATTCAGAGTCGACGATCCAGTTGGTCGTTTTGGCTGATCAGCACGAGGGCAATGGTGATGGGCACCACCACGATCACCGCGCCCCAACCGAGGCTGCTCAGGAAGTTGGCGAGGGAAGGGGTCATGGCACAGCCGGCTGTTTGGCGACAAGCTTTTAAGAATCCTAGGGAGTCAAGCCGACTTCCTACGCTGATGGGCCAGCTGCTTAGAGCTTTGTGACGGCGCTTTCAGGCTTTGCATGGTCCGGCATGGCCCAGCCCTCGTCTTTGTTGGCCTGGGGGAACCTGCTGCTGGGACTGGTGCTGTCGGGGTGGACGCTGCTGTTCCTGTTTCGAATCGTGCTCACCTGGTACCCCCAGATTGATCTCACCAAGGGGGTGATGCGGCTGATCGGTGCCCCCACGGAGCCCCTTCTGGCCCTGACCCGGCGCCTGATTCAACCGATTGGCGGCGTGGACGTGACCCCGGTGGTCTGGGTGGGCTTGATCAGCCTGTTTCGGGAGTTGGTGGTGGGCCAGCAGGGCCTACTCACCCAATTGATGCTGCATCAGCAGATTGCGGCTTGAGGCCTTACTTGCCCGGGGGCAGCATTTCCTGCTCCACAAACTTGGTGTGAACGTCGCCCCTCTGGAACTCGGGACGATCAAGCAGCTGCAGGTGGAATTCGATCGTTGTTGGGATGCCGGTCACGGCGCATTCGGAGAGGGCCCGGCGCAGCCGTTTGAGGGCGTGGTCGCGGTCGGTTCCCCACACGATCACCTTGCCGATGAGCGAGTCGTAGAAGGGTGGAATTTCGTAACCGGTGTAGACGTGGCTGTCGACCCGCACGCCTGGACCGCCTGGGGGCAGCCAGCCGGTGATCTTGCCCGGGGAGGGGCGGAAATTTTGGCGGGAATCTTCGGCGTTGATTCGGCACTCAATGGCATGGCCGGTGAGCTTGATCTCCTCTTGCTTGACGGAGATGGGTTCGCCCCCGGCGATGCGCAGCTGCTCGGCGATGAGGTCGATGCCCGTCACCATCTCGGTCACGGGATGTTCCACCTGGATGCGGGTGTTCATTTCCAT
Source organism: Synechococcaceae cyanobacterium (assembly GCA_947460085.1). Classification (GTDB taxonomy): domain Bacteria; phylum Cyanobacteriota; class Cyanobacteriia; order PCC-6307; family Cyanobiaceae; genus Cyanobium_A. The sequence continues at coordinate 10,311 of CANHGA010000022.1, read as the reverse complement.
GAAATAGAAGCTGCCGCTGCGATCCACCAGGAATTCCACGGTGCCCGCACCCTCGTAGCCAATGGTGCGGGCCGCAGCCACGGCCGCATCCCCCATCTGGCGCCTTAAATCGGCGTTAATCGCCACGCTGGGGGCCTCTTCCAGCAGCTTTTGGTGGCGTCGCTGAATCGAGCAGTCGCGCTCACCAAGGTGCACCACATTTCCGTGGCGATCGGCCAGCACCTGCACTTCCACGTGCCGGGGCCGATCGATGAATTTCTCCATGTACAGGCCTGGGTTGCCAAAGGCGGCCTCTGCTTCGCCTTGGGCGGCCTTGAACAGGTTGTCGAGCTGGTCGGCCGAGGGAACCAGCCGCATGCCACGGCCGCCGCCACCGGCGGTGGCTTTGATCATCACCGGATACCCCATGCCCTCGGCCAGGGCTGCCGCCTCCCTGGGGTTGGAGAGCAGTCCCTTGCTTCCCGGGATGGTGGGCACACCCACCTTCTGCATGGTGGCCTTGGCGGTTGATTTGTCGCCCATGGAGCGGATCGCTTCCGGCGATGGCCCCACAAAGGTGATGCCGTGGTCGGCGCAGATTTCGGCGAAGCGAGCGTTTTCGGCCAGGAAGCCGTAGCCGGGGTGAATGGCATCGGCGCCGCGGGATGTGGCGGCGGCCAGGATGTTTGGGATATGGAGGTAGCTCTTGCTGCTGGGGGCCTCGCCCACGCAGACGGCTTCATCGGCCAGCTGCACGTGCAGCGCGTTCTTGTCGACCGTGCTGTACACAGCCACGGTGGGGATGCCCAGTTCCCTGCAGGTGCGAAGGATCCGGAGGGCGATCTCGCCCCGGTTGGCGATCAGCAATTTGCCGATGGACATCCGCCGCGACTCAGCTGATAAAGGCTGTGCCGGACTGTATCAGTGCTCACCGGGCTGAAGCCGATAGGTATATTGCTTACCCGGAGAGCCCCAAGGGGCTAACCGTGCCACCCGGAGGGGCTTTAGGGCCCAGCCGAATCACAAGCGGATGTGGTGGAATTGGTAGACACGCACGTTTGAGGGGCGTGTGGCTTCGGCCTTGCGAGTTCAAGTCTCGCCATCCGCATTTTTCTTTTCCACAACTTGAGTCCTCGCCAGTCCTCCGCCAGCGCTGGTTCCGGAGCTGGTGATGCCTCGGTGGGGATCGTTCTGGTCAGCAATGGCCCCGGCGAACTCACGACCTGGGTTAGGCCCTTGGCCCAGCGCCTGCATCGTTCGATGCGGCTGCGCCCCCAGCACCCAGGGGCCCCCGGCAGTCTCCGGCTGGTGTTGGTGCCCTGCCCCAACGGCACGGGCTCGGAAGACCGGGCGGCTGGCCGCTGGAACCTGTTTGAGCGGATCACCTCAGCCCGCCAGTTCTGGTCGCTGTTGTTGCGGCCCCAGCGGTTTGGCCCTTGGCCCAAGCAGGGCGTGGTGGTGTTTTTGGGGGGCGATCAGTTTTGGACGGTGTTGCTTTCGGCGCGGTTGGGCTACCGCCACCTGACCTATGCCGAGTGGGTCGTTCGCTGGCCCCAATGGAACGACCGCATTGCCCTGATGGGGAAGGTTGCGGCGGCACGCCTGGCGCCCCGCTGGTCGCCACGGGCAGCCGTGGTGGGCGATCTCATGGCCGACCTTTCAGAGGCGGCCCGGGGGGAAGCCCCCTTGCCCCCGGGCGAGTGGATCGCCCTGTTCCCGGGCTCGAAACGGGCGAAATTGAGGGTGGGCATGCCGTTTTTGTTGGAGACAGCGGATCGCCTCGCCGCCCTGCGTCCGGGTTGCCGGTTTCTGCTGCCCTTGGCCCCCACGGCCACGGTGGCGGACCTGCTCCACTACGCCGGCCCCAGCAATCCAATCGCAGGCTGCTACGGCTCGGGAGACCCCCAGCTGGTGGGTGATGACTTGGTGACGCCTGCGGGCACGCGCATCGCTGTGTTGCTGGAGAACCCGGTGCATGGCGCCCTCAGCCAATGCCAATTGGCGCTCACCACCGTTGGGGCCAATACGGCGGAACTGGCGGCCCTCGGCCTGCCGATGTTGGTGCTCGTGCCCACCCAGCATCTGCATGTGATGCAGGCCTGGGATGGCCTGGCCGGTTTGCTGGGGCGCCTGCCAATGCTGCGCTGGTTCTTTGGGGTTGCCCTCACCGCCTGGCGCCTGCGCCATCGGGGCTTTCTCTCCTCGCCCAACATCGCCGCCGGCCGCCTGTTGGTGCCCGAGCGGGTTGGTCCGATCACCCCGGAGCAGATTGCCCAGGAGGCTGCCGATTGGCTGGCCAGCCCAGGGCGGTTAGCCGGGCTCCGGGATGACCTGCGCAGCTTCAGGGGCCAGCCGGGGGCAGTAGCGAGCTTGGCTGCGATGGTGGAGGAGCTCCTGCCGGCTGGCTTCGATGCCTAGGCTTGGCTTACCTGGCTTTGTTGGGGTTACAGCCTTCCATGTCTGATCGTTCCCAGAATTCCGCTGCAGAAAGCTCCGCAGTCGACAGCGCAGCAGTCGATAGCGCCGCAGCATCGGCCTGTGGGGTGGAAAGCGGCTTGGCCCGGGGCGTGGCTGAGGAGGTGTGGCGCGATCGGCTCACCCCAGATCAGTTTCGTATTGCCCGCCAAGGGGGCACGGAGCGCGCCTTCACAGGGGCCTACTGGAACAACAAGGACACCGGGATGTACCACTGCGTGTGCTGTGGGGAAGAGCTGTTCAGTTCGGCCACCAAGTTTGAGTCGGGCACCGGTTGGCCCAGCTTTTGGGATGGGGTGAGTAGCGGGGCGATCACCACCCTCACCGATAGCACCCACGGCATGGTGCGCACCGAAATTCGTTGCACCAATTGCGATGCCCATTTAGGCCATGTGTTCAACGATGGCCCTGCTCCCACCGGCCAGCGTTACTGCGTGAACTCCGCCTCCCTGGCTTTCAAGAAGGCTTGAGTCCCTTCAAAAAGGGTTGAGAGCCTCGCTAAACCCGGGGTCTTCGGGGCTTGGGATCACCAGGGATCACCCAGGTCTTCGGCTTCCACATCGATGGGTTCCCGCTTGGTTTCGCGGCCGGTATCTCGACGGGGCTCTGGCTGGGGTTCCGCTGCGCGGCGGGGTTCCGCTGCGCGGCGGGGAGCGGGTTGCTGGCGCTGGTCGGGATAGCGCTCTTCTGGGTACTGGTTTTCGGGGTACCTGTCTTCTGGAAACCGGTTTTCGGGATATCTGTCTGCTGGATAGCCGTCTGCTGGATATCTGTCTTGGCGAGAGCGCTCCTGGGGGGAGCGTTGGTCCTGGTATGGCTCGTTTTGATAACGGCCTTCTTGGTAACGGTCTTCCTGAAAACGGCCCTCTGGGAAGCGGCCCTCTCTGGAACGGGTTTCGGGCTCGTCGTCGAGGTAGCGGCGTTGGCGCAGGGGTTCCTGTTGGCGGCGCTCCTCCAACTCCACGTACTCCAGCTCTGCTTCGGGTTCAAAGGCCCTGCTGGTGGCCGGTTGGATGCGGCGCTGCTCCTGCACGCTGGCCTGACCGGCGGCCAATTGGTTTTCCACGGGCACCATGCCGGTGCGAAAACGCTCCCGTTCCTCCTGCTCCCAGCTCGGGCCACCGATGCCGAGTTTTTCCAGCAGACCGGTGCCGAGTTGCTTGAGCTTCTCCTCAGCACCTTCGTAAACAATGATCCGATCGGGCCCGCTGCTCACGATTTCTTCCACGGTGAGCTCCCAGGTGCTCAGCACCCCTTCACCAAGCAGCGGCACCCCCACGGCCCCGATCACCAGGGTGGCGAGCTCACCGGTTTCGATGTCGAAGCTGAACCCCAAGACCCGACCCAGTTGCTCTCCCGCCTCGGTGATCACCTGGCAATTGATCACCTTGGTGTAGCGCTCGGGGTTGAACCCTTCGCTTAAGGAATCGGCCGAATCCACCAGGATCACATCGCCCACCTGGCGAATGCGATCGAGGGGCATCCAGCGGGGTAGACCTGGCAGGAAGCGGGTGAGGGGGTTGTCGCGCAGCCCGAGGGCCACCACTTCCCGGCGGTCGATATCGACCACCACCTCTCCCACCACGCCCAGGCGGCGCCCCGAGTCACGGGTAATCACTTGGGTGCCCATAAGTTCCGAGCGCAGCCAAAGGCGGTCACGGGGAGCAGCGTTGGCCGCTCCAGGGTCAGCAGAAGGGGGAATGGAGGAGGTCAAAGAACGGGTTCAGCCTTGGCCCTGTCGAACCATTGTGGCTTAACCCCCCAGCTCAAGCAGCTGGCGGTAATCCCACCACTTGGGTATGGGCTCCGCGGGCCTGGGTCACCCCGATCGTTCGGGTGGCCGCGGCGATCATGGGCCGCCGGTGGCTGACCACCATGAACTGGGCCTGGTCGGCCTGGCTGGCAATCAGGGCCGCTAGCCGCTCCACATTCACCCCGTCCAGGAAGCTGTCCACTTCGTCGAGGGCATAGAAGGGCGAGGGGCGGAAGCGCTGCAGGGCGAAGAGGAAGCTCAAGGCCGTTAGCGACTTTTCACCGCCGCTCATCGCATTCAGCCGGCGTACGGCCTTGCCCTTGGGGTGGGCCACCAGGGTGAGCCCCCCTTCCAAGGGCGCTTCCGGATTTTCCAATTGCAGATGGCCTTCGCCATCGGAGAGCCCGGCAAAGATCTGCCTGAAGTGGCCGTCCACGGCGGTGAATGCTTCCATGAAGGCTTCCTGGCGCAGGGTGGCCACGGTTTCGATCCGCAGCAGCAGCTCCTCCCGCTCCTTGCTCAGCACGTCGAGGCGCTCCTCCAGGTCGGCGAGGCGCGTTTCCAGTTGCTCGAGTTCTTCGAGGGCCAGCATGTTGACGGGCTCGAGGGCCTCCATGCGGGCCTGAAGGCTGCGCAGCTCGGTTTGCAGGGCTTCGAGGCCGTTCTCGCGCACGTCGTCTGGGATTTCGGGCAAGGGGTCGGGCAGTTCGCGCTCGAGCTGTTCCAGGCGCCGTTGGTCGCTCCGTTGTTGCTCGGCGATGGCCTGGAGCTCTTCTCCGAGCCGCTGCCACTCCCATTGCTGCTGCTGCAGGGCCTGGCGCTGGGCCCCCAGCTGGGCTTCGGCGGCATCCCGGGCGCGGCGGCGCTCGCCAAAGCGGGTCTGCAGATCGCTTTGCTGGCTTTCCAGGGCGGTGCGGCGTTGCTGGTCGGCTTGATGCCGCTCTTTCCAGGCGGTGCGCTCGGCCACCAGAGCATTCACCGCCGCCACCAGCCGTTGTTCGTCGGCGGCGAGGGCTTCGAGTTGGTTGCTGAGGCGTTCGGCGGCGAGGGCCCGCTCGCGCCTGGCCGCCAGGAGGTCATCCCGTTGGCGGCGGGCCAGGGCCAGGGCCTGGTCGGCGGCTTCCAGCTCGGCTTGCAGGCCTTGCCAGCGGGCGGAATCCCCGGAGGCCTGGGCGGCGGCCTCGGCGGCCTCGAGGCTGGTGAGCTGGAGTTGGAGCGGCTGCAGGGATTCTTCGAGCTCCGTTTGGCGCTGCAGATCGACCTTGAGGGCCTCCTGCAGTTGCACCAGACGACTCGAGAGTTGTTCCTGCCGTTGCAATTGGGGCGCGAGGGCCCGCTGGGCGGCACTGCGCTCGGCCTCCAGGGCGGCCTGGCGCTGCTGGCGCTCCAGCAGTTGGGGGCGGATCGCTTCGAGGCGCTGGCCGAGCTCCGATTCCTTGCGGCGGCAGGCCAGGAGGCTTTCGCCAAGTTCGAGCATCCGGCGGCGCAGGGGTTCGGCCTCATCCCCGTCTTGGCTGCTGCCAAAACTGAGTTGGCCGCCCCGCTGTTGGAGGCTGCCGCCCGTCATGGCCCCACTCTTCTCGAGCAGTTCGCCATCGAGGGTGACGGCCCGGCAACGGCCCAGTTCCCGGCGGGCATTGGCCAGGTTGTCGAAGACCAGGGTGTCGCCAAAGACGTAGCGGAAGACTTCCGCATACACCGGTTCGTGGCGCACGAGATCCACCGCCCTGCCCACCAGGCCGCCGGCAGGGCCGGCGCCCCGCTGTAGGGCAGCTCCCCCAGTGGAGCCACTGGCACTGCTGGAGCCACCGCGAATTTTGTTGAGGGGCAGGAAGGTGAGCCGGCCCGCTCGCCGGCTTTTGAGCAGCTCAATGGCCTTGGCGGCGATGCGGTCGTCGTCGACCACCACCTGGGCCAGCCGGCCGCCGGCCGCCACTTCCAGGGCCATGCGCACGTTTTCATCCACTTCCCCCAGCTGGGCCACCGCCCCATGGATGCCTTCCAGGCCCGCCTCCAGCAGCACCCTGAGGGCACCGGTGCCCCGGCTTTCCGAGAGGGTTTCGCGCCGACTATCGAGCCGGGCAATGTCGCGCTCGAGGTTGGTTTGCTCCTGCTCCAGCCGGCTGCGGGTGCGCTGTTGCAAGGCGAGGGCCTCGGCCAGCTCCTGCACCTGCTGCTGGGTGCTGTGCAGAGCCTCAAGGAGCTGTTGCCATTCGCCATCGGCGGCCTGCAGGCTGGCTTGGGTGCTGCGGTTGGATTCGCCCTCCTCCTGGGCTTCCGTGCCCACCTCCCCCAGCCGCTCCTGGTTCTGGCGCAGGCGCTCGCCGAGCTGCTGGCGCTCGGCTTCGAGGGGCCCGATTTGTTCGCTGAGCTTCTGGCGGGCTTGGCTGCGTTGCTTTTGCTCCTCCAGCCAGCTGCCCGAGCGGCCAGCCACTTCCCCGAGGCGGCGGCGGGAGAGCTCCACGGCAGCTTCGGCGTTGCGACAGGCGGCTTCAGCGTCATCGAGCTGGCGCTGGTCGGAGGTGGCATCGAGGTGCTGCTGCTGTTGGCGCAGGTCCCCCTGGGAGATGGCTAGCTCCCGCCGCTGCCGTTGCAGGGCCTCGGCATCGAGCTGGTGTTTTTCAGCCTGCCGGGCCAGTTCGCGGCCGCTGGCTTCCAGGCCGGCCAATTCGGCCTGCACGGCAATCAGCTGATCTTCACCGAGGGCTTTGACCTCCTGTTGCAGCTGCTCGAGCTGGGTGGCCGCCACGGCCAGCTCGGCTTCGGCCTTGCTGATCGCTTCTTGATCCGTGAGCTGTTGTTTGGTGAGGGCCTGCTGGCGGCTGGCTAGCTCTTGGAATTGGTGCTGGGCGGCTTCAAAGGTCAGGACCTGCTCCTGCAGGCGCCCGGTTTGGAAGCGGTTGCGGAGGTCCTGGTAGGTGCGGGCTTTGGCGCAGTCGCGCTCAAGCTTGTGGCGATTGGCCAGCAATTCCTGTTGCACGATGCTGCAACGCTCCTGGCGTTCTTGCACCTCATCAAGCTTGCCGCGGCTCTGCTCGATCCGGCTGTCGAAAAGGGCCACGCCAGCGAGCTCGTCGATGATGCCGCGCCGGTCGCGGGCACCCATCGAGACGATGCGGGTGACATCGCCCTGCATCACCACGTTGCTGCCTTCAGGATCCACCCGCAGGCGCCGCAGCTGGGTTTGCAATTGCTGCAGGTTGCAGGGCACGCCGTCGGCGCTAAAGCTGCTGCTGTAGGTGCCCCCTGGGGCGACGCGCAGGCGGCGGCTGACGCTCCAGGCGGTCTGCCCGGTTTGGATCCAGGGGCCCTCCTCGGGAGCTTCGAGGCCGGCTTCGGCCCCATCGGGCTGCCAATCGGTGAGGTCAAAGCGCACGGTGACCACCGTTTCAGCCGCCTTGCCCTGCCGAAGCATGGAGCTGTTGATCAGGTCGGGCAGCCGATCAGCCCGCATGCCCCGGCTGGTGGCCAGGCCCAAGCAAAACAACACCCCATCGAGAATGTTGCTTTTGCCAGAGCCGTTTGGCCCCGTAACCACCGTGAAACCTTCCTCGAGCGGGATCGTGATCGATCCGCCAAAGGACTTGAAATGGGTGAGCTCGACCTGATTGATATGAACCAACAGGCCCGTGCGCCGAGCAGCAGAAATGTAGCGGAGCCTTCCCCAATCTCAACCCCCTCCTTAGCTTGGGGTGATTAGAGCTCCGATGCGGCCGCAGCTATGACCCCTGAAAGCCCTGTGCGGGAGGCCCCGCAGCACCCTGGACTCGACAGTTTTCGCGAACGCTTCGAGGCCCTGATCCCCACGATTCAGCGGGAGTGGCCTGACGTCGCCCGCCACACCCTGGAGGCAACCCGGGGCAGCTTCGATGAGGTGGCCGAGGTGATTGCCAGCCAGACGGGACGCACCGCTGAGGTGGTGAAAGATCAGTTGATCGATCTGCTGCAGGTGGCCGGCGAGCAAACCAGCCGCCTGGCCAGCACCCTGGAGCCCCTCGAGGCGCAGCTGGAAAGCCTCCTCGATGAACTCAATGCCACCCTCAGGCCCAGGATTGAGAAGCCGGTGCGCGAGAAGCCGCTGATGGCGATTGGCATCGCCGCAGGGGTGGGTGTGTTGCTGGGTCTGCTCTTGGCTTCAGGTCGCCGTTCGTCATGAGTGAGGTGAGCGATAACGGCCACCCCAGCGCCCAGGGGCGCTCCCGCACGACCACGGCTCGAGCGGCGGCTGGCCGGATGGGCGCCCTGGTGACCTCCGTGATGGATCTGCATGTGCGGATTGCCCTGCAGGAGGTGGATCGGGAAAAGCGGCGCCTGATCAGTGGAGCCCTGCTGCTCAGTGGCGGCCTGGTGTTGCTGCTGCTCTCGTTGATTGGCGCAGAGTTAGCGCTGTTGCTCTGGTTGCACGATTCCCTGGCGTGGAGCTGGATCCATGGAGCCCTGGCCCTAGCGAGCCTGAATGTGGTGCTGGCCGGAATCTTTTTGCGACTGGGAGGCCGCCTCACCCAGGGGCCCTACCTGCCAGAAACCACCGCCGGCATCACCAAAACCACCAAGGCCCTGTTGGGGCGCTAACGAATCTCGTAGTGCAGCCAGCGGCAGTCGATGCCGCCATTGCTCACGGGAATCCGGCGGGTGGCTTTCATCTTGAGGGCGCCGGTGAGTTCGGGGTTGCCGCTTAGCAGCCATAGGCTCCAGCCGCTGCAGCGCTCCTTCACCATCCGGCCCAAATCCGCATAGAGCGGCTCGAGGGCGTCGCGCTCGCCAATCCGTTCGCCGTAGGGGGGATTGCAGACCAGGATCCCGGCTTGGTTGGGTGGTTGGAAGTCGCGGCAGTCGCCCAGGCGCAGATCCAGCCAGGGGGCCACGCCGGCGGCATCGGCATTGGCCTGGGCTTGATCGAGCACCCCGGGGTCCTGCTCCATCCCTATCACCGCTGCCAGGGCCTGGCCGCCCCCACAGGTTTCCCGGGCCAGGCTCAGGGCTTGCTGGCGTTCTTGGGCCCAAAGGGCGGCATCGAAATCTGGCCAGCGCTCGAGGGCAAAGGAGCGCTCCAGGCCTGGAGCCCGGCCCAGGGCGCTACAGGCCGCCTCGATCAGCAGGCTGCCCGAGCCGCAGAGGGGGTCGGCCAAGGGCACGCTGCCATCCCAACCGGTGAGGGCGACCAACCCGGCGGCGAGATTTTCCTTCAGGGGCGCCAGGCCCATGGCGGCCCGGTAGCCGCGGCGGTGCAGGCTGTCGCCACTGCCATCCAGGCTCAAGGTGGCCTCAGGCTGGCCCTGGCGGGCGTTGCCATAGCCCCCAGGGCGGGAGTTGGCCCCCTCCCGAGAGTTGCCCAGGTGCAGGTGGATGGCCAGGTCGGGGTCGTCCAGATTCACCGAGGAGCGGGCGCCCCAGTGCTGGCGCTGCAGGTCGACGATGGCGTTTTTGACCTGGAGGGCGCTGTAGTGGCTGTGGTTGAGGCCCGGGGCGCTGCCGCTGGCATCCACCCGGAAGCTGGCCTCTGGGGGCAGCCAGTGCAGCCAATCGACGGCTGCTTGCACACCGTCGTAGAGGTCGTCTTTGCCGAAGCAAGGGAAGTGGGTGAGTTCGCGCAGCAACCGAAAGGGCAGGCGGGCCTGGAGATGCAGGCGGTAGAAGCCGGCGAGATCCGTTTGGAAGCGCACGGCCCGGCGTAGGGGCACCACGGCGTGGGCCCCCAAGGCCGTGAGCTCGGCCGCGGCAGGGGCTTCCAGACCCGGTGGCACCACCGCCAGTCCAGAAATGGGTTCGGTCATACGCCCTGCCCCTGGTCCATCGTGAAGCGCTCAAGTGCTGCCACAATGGCAAGGTCCGGTTTCGGCCGGACTAGGTGGCTCACACCAGTGCTTCGGACAGCGGTTCGATTCCGCTCAGCTCCATTCCCCCCCTCCCGCTGGCCTGAGGTTGGCTCGAGATCCTGGGGCTGCAATGGTTTCGACGGGGTATAAGGAGGGTGACTGAAGCCTGCTCGGTAAGAGCAAACACGTAACAGCGAACAACATCGTTCGTTTCTCCCGTCAGACCGCCCCTGTGGCTGCCTGACCCTAGTTAGGGAGATGGGGTGAGGTCAGCCTTATCACCCAAAT
>CANHGA010000021.1 GCA_947460085.1 Synechococcaceae cyanobacterium | reverse complement strand
GGCAGTCAATGGCGAGTCGGCAGTCAATGGCGAGTCGGCAGTCAATGGCGAGTCGGCAGTCAATGGCGAGTCGGCAGTCAATGGCGAGTCGGCAGTCAATGGGGAGGTGCAAGAAACTCGTAGCGAGCAAGTAGGTTTTAGCCCCCACCATTCATGTTCCTCAGGGTTGCGACGGAGGACGGCGACACCCGGTTGAGGTAGCGGAAGATCCAGTACTTGAAGATCGTCGCCAGGACCACAGGGAAGGTGGCAATGAACAGCAAGATGAAGTTCTCCTCAGCCGGGAGGCCAAGGTGATTGGCGACACCATCAAGCAGCACAGTCCAGCCTTCTGGACTGTGGAATCCCACAAAGATGTCGGTAAACAGGATGATGGCAAAGGCCTTGGCGCTGTCGCTGAGGCCATAGACGAGCTCGTCGATAAAGCCGCGTAGGACCTGAATGTCCCGTTGACCCAGGATGCAAACGATCGCAAATCCGATCAGCCCGCTGAGGTCGGCAAGAACATTTTTGATGGCGTGGGTACTTTCCTGGGCCGTTTCTGCCTGGAGCTCCAAAGCCTTTTTGCTCAATTCAGCCTGGATTTCCTCCCGGCTTGGCAAGGGGTTGCCACTGAGGAGGGCCTCAAATTCGATTTGCCCTTGGAAGTCGCGCAATTGCCGCACGGCCTTCTGCTCCAGATGGGGCTTGGGGTAATTCAGGATAGTGGCATCACCGGCAAAGCGATCGACCAGCGGGGAGACCACGTAGGTGCGGCTGACTTGCTGAATTAAGACTGGAACCAGAATCAACAACAGCAGGATCCTCAGCGACACCAAGGTGGAGTCCCGTCGGCGCCGGAACCCGGCCACCACACTGGCCTCTGCCTCGGGGTCGAGCTGGCGCCTGACCTGGTCCATTACCCCAATCAGGCTGCGCGGCAGCACTTCTGGGTTGCGGCTGATGGTGGGCAGGGGACGTCGCTGGTTGTCATAGCGACTGACCACCGCTTCGATCAACTGGAGCTGGCGCAATTCCTGGCCCGCGATTTCTAGGCGATGGGGCTCAAGCGCCTCGATGGAGCTGCGGCAGATCTCCAGGGCGGAGCGGAATCGGCGCAACACCTGGGCCTGGGCAGGCTTGGGAATGCTCAGGGTCAGTTCGGCACGAACGGGTCGGTCGTTGTAATGCTCAAGCTCGATGCTTTGGATCAGCAGGGCTGATTCGTAACCGCGTTCAATGTCGTGGCTGAGGTCACGCTGCTGGGCGCGACCAAAAGCGCCTGTCCAATCGGTGAGAGCCATCGGGTTTCAGCGTGAGAAAACCCACCAAGTGAGCATCGGAACGACAGTACCAACCACTAACAACACAACAACCCAGGTAAAGGCGTTGCTCTCGGAGGTCTCCTCCTGGGTTGGCACATTGGAGGCCAGCGTCACCACTTCGGCGATCTCCGGCTCGCCCGGATCCTCACCGCCCTGGAGGACGGTTTGCAGGCGGGTCATGCCATCGAGGCTTGCCTGGCGATAGCGGGCCCCATCGCGAAGGGGCTGGGCCATGGTTGTCCGTGCCGTGCTCTTCAGCAATTCGGTATTCAGCTCCGCTTCCAGGCCTGAGGAGACCGCAACCGTCGCGGAATTGGTCTGGCTATCAAGCAGAAAGAGCAGTTGGTTGTTTGCGGCGCCGGATCCAAGCCAACTCGCCAAAACGTCCTGGGCCAGGTCTGGGAGGCTGAGGCCGTAATCGAGCCGCTTGACCGTGATCAAGTGGGCATCGATATGGTCTGGTTCAAAGGCGTTGAGTTGGGCCGTGAGTTCGCCAATGGCAGCGCGGCTCAGCACCCCGGCCTCGTCGACCACCCGTTCAACGGGCGGTGCGGTGGGGAGGGTGTTCGCCGATAGGGCCCATCCTGCGCTGGGCCAAAGCAGGCCAAGGCACAACACCACAACACCAACGATGCGACAGAGCCAAGGCCGGGCCATCGACTTAACCAGCCAATGGGGAGATGGAAGCAACTGCAAGGGGATAGGCCGAGCGTGGCCCTAGTTTGCCGCCTATCGGTACCCCTGTCTCGTCTTGGGGCCCTGCCTTCTCTGAGTCGATGAGTATCCCAACGCCGGCGAGGCTCTGTATCGGCCTGGGCCTGGTCGCCCTGGCGCTGGTTGTGGCCAACCAAGGCCTGGCCCCTGAAGTGAATCCGCCCCTGGAGCGGGCCGCGGTGCTGGCGAGTTTTCTAGCGGTGGGCCTGATGCTGGTGGGCGTGCTCTGGACGCGGGCCCTGCCCGAGGCCTCGATTCGCTCAGAACTCTCTGGCGACCAAGGCCTGGTTCTCAACGGGGATCTGCCCGAGGCCTTGGCCGAAGAATTGGCTTGGGGAAGTCACATGCTGCTCACCGCCAGTCCTGCCGCCGTGGTGCTGGTGATCTGGCGCGGTCAGCCGTTGCTGCGTCGGGGCTTGCTCGCCCCATCACCGTTTGCCCCCGGGGCCATCTGCCAGAGGGCCCTCGACAAGCAAGCCGCCATCTCGCTGGTGGATCTGAAGCTCTATCCCGGCCGCCAGGAATTTGATGCCCTGTTGGCTGGATTGCCCTCGGTGCTGGTCCAACCCCTGGGCCAAGACGGCCTGGTGGTGCTGGGGGGGTGGTCGGCCCGCTGCTTCAGCCGTAGCGATTTGGCCTGGGTGGAGGGTTGGGCCGCCAAGCTCAGAGCTGGATTGGAGCGGTTGCCGAACCGGAGCGAGGGTCCTTCGATTTCGACCTAGGGGCCTGCTGCTTCAAGGTCATCTGGGTGTTCACCCGGCTGCCGGGGCTGGTAAACACCACCAGACCCTGGCTGCCCAGTCGACCATCGATGCGATCGGATTTGGTTGTCTGGTTGTTGGCTTGACGCTTAAGAACCACGTTGCCGATGGCCTTCACCTGATCGGTCTGCCAATTCCATTGGCAACGGTTTGCCGTCAGGGAATCCGTTGGCTGCTCCAGGTTGCAGTGGCTTGATACGACGGCCAATTGGTTGGCATAGAAGACTTGGAAGCCAACCCCGTGGACCGTTGATTGCTTCAGGATTCCATCAAAGGGTTGATCACTGCGGATGATTTGCTGACGCACATCAACTTGCGTGGCTTGGGCATTGAAGATGGCCCCCCGGCTGACATCCACAAGCCTGACTGGTGCTGCCAGGGTGAGGATCTGGCTGAGCGTGTTGCCCTTCAAGGCTGGGGAGGTGAGAACCTGCTGCTGCTTGTTGGGCAGCGTTCGCAGCCCCCGCACTGGGCCTGCAGCGACGAGATCACCAGTCTTGGTAAACCAATCGATGCTACGAACGTTCACGCGAATGGAGCCATCCCCTTGGCGTGTCAGCAGGGGATTGTCCCGCAGCTCGAGTTTGTCTTGATCGATTAAAAACCGGGCTTGATCCGAGGCAACTTGGAGTTTGTCTTGGGTGGCTACGGGACGGCGATCGAGAACCATGAGGTTCTGGGCTGGGTACCAGCGGGCCCGTTTCGCCTTGATCACCAGGGGTTGGGCACCGAGGCGTTGGATGACCAGGTCACCTTCGAGCTGGATCAGTTCACCATCATTGAGAACAGTGGCACTGGTGGCTGAAAGTCGATAGCGGGGAGTGCCATTGGCGAACAGGGTTCCCTTTAAACGGCTTGCCTGGGCTACCCGGCGGCCCAGGTCGTAGCGGGCTTCCGGGCTGGTGAGATTCCAGGTTGGCTGGCCCAGCAGATTGTGCTGTTGCAGGTTGAGGGACCGGAAGACAAAGGGTTGGGCCGCCGGCTCCGGGCCCTTTTGGCCTTGGCAGCCAACCAACAGGCTGACGCATCCCATGGCGCCAAGGGTCAAGGCCTTGAGGGCTGGGGTCCCCCGGTTCATAGGGGCGCCTCGAGCTCCAGGCGCTGCATCACTGGCTGGGGCTCGGGTAAGGCCAAACCCGGTGGCAATTCCCCCCACTGTTGGGAAGCCAGCCAGGCCGATGGCGCGCCCAGGGATGTGCCACTGGCAAATGGGGTTTGGCCCAGTTGTTGGAGCATGCGATCGGACAGTTCCGGCACCAGGGGGGCGAGCAACACCGCCACCCAGCGGGTGGCCTCAAGCACGGCGTAGAGATCTGAGCCCACCTGCTGCTCGTTGCCTTCCTGCTTCATCAACTTCCACGGTGCCTGGTCATTGAGATAGCCGTTGGTTGTGATCGCTAAGTGCAGGCAGGCTTCCGCGGCGCTGCGGAAATCGAGGAGATCCATGGCATGGGTGAATTGCTCGCCAGCACTGAGGGCTGCAACGGCTAAGGGGTGGGTGGTTGCCACTCCCCCTCCCCCGGGGGGCACAGCATCGCCGAACCAGCGCCGGGCCATCGACGATGTGCGGTTGAGCAGGTTGCCAATCGTGTTGGCCAGGTCGTTGTTGACCAGGTCACTGAAGCGCTGTTGTTGAAAGTCGCCGTCGTCACCGAAGGGGATATCCCGAAGCAAATACCAGCGCACCGCATCCCGACCGCAGTGCTCAAGCAAGCTTTCTGGATCGAGCACATTGCCCAAGGATTTGCCCATCTTCTGGCCTTCCCGGGTCAAGAAGCCGTGGCCAAACACCCGTTCTGGCAGGGGCAGGCCTGCGGAGAGCAACATCGCCGGCCAATAGACGGCATGGAAGCGGAGGATGTCCTTGCCGATCACGTGAAGCTGGGCTGGCCAGCCCCTGGCGCTGACCAGGGCCAAATCCGGCTCTTCGTTTGGATCGAGAAGGGCCGTGAGGTAACCCAGGAGGGCATCGAACCACACATAAAAGGTATGGCCCGGGTGGCCAGGCACAGGGATGCCCCAAGGGAGGTCAACCCGGGAGATCGAGAAATCCCTGAGCCCTTGGGCTACGAAGTTTTCAACTTCTTTTTTGCGGCTGTTCGGTGCAATAAAGCCTGGCTTGGCAATCAGGGCTTCGATCTGCCGTTGATAACGCGATAACCGGAAGAACAAATTCAGCTCATCCCTCCATTCCAGCGGTTTTTGGTGAATCGCGCAGTGGGGCGCGGTGGCCTCCGCAGGGTCGTCTTTGAATTCCTCGCAGGCCACGCAGTACCAACCCTGTTGGCGACCTTCCACCACATCGCCATTGGCTTCGACCCGCTTGAAAAACTGCTGCACCATCTCCCGATGGCGAGGATCGGTTGTGCGAACAAAGCGATCATTGCTGATCTGCCACTGGTGCCATAGCTGGCGATAGCCCTCACTCACCGCATCGCAATGGGCCTGGGGGCTTAGCCCTTGGGCTTCAGCCGTGCGCTGGATTTTTTGACCGTGTTCATCACACCCGGTGATGAAGACAACCTCTTCACCCTTGAGCCGCTGGTAACGGGCGATGGCATCACAGGCCAGGGTTGTGTAGGCACTGCCCAGGTGAGCCCTGTCGTTGACGTAATAGAGCGGTGTGGTGAGCGTGAAAGACATGCGGCGGGGGTAGAGGGCTCGCTGCGCCGCCGGAGCGGCCCTGCGCCGAAATTGGATCTTACCGACGCCCCGCCTGGCAATCTTGGGGAATCCGCTTGAGCCCATGGCATCGGCTTCCACCCGGCTGGACCACTGCTCTGTCGTTGTCTGGGGCGGCGGAACCGGTGGGGTGGCGGCAGCCCTGCAATCGGCCCGCGGCGGTGCCCCTACTTTGCTGCTCACCCCAGGGGCCTGGCTTGGGGGGATGGTGAGTGCCGCTGGGGTCTGCGCCCCCGATGGCAACGAGCTGAGCCCCTGGCAAACGGGGCTTTGGGGAGCCTTCCTGCGGGAGTTACGCCAGAGGGAACCGGAGGGGCTTGACCACAACTGGGTGAGCTGTTTTGGCTACAGGCCATCCACCGCCGAAGCCATCCTGAGGGACTGGTGTGCGGCCCAGGCCAACTTGCTCTGGTGGCCCCACGCCCAGGTGGTGAGCATTGGGCGCCAGGGTCCCAGGATGACGGCCATCACCGTGCAGCACCAGGGTCAGACCTCCCAGGTGGGACTGGATGTCTTGATTGATGGCAGTGATCGGGGCGATCTCTTTGCCCTGGCCGATGTTCCCTATCGCTTTGGTTGGGAGCCCCAGGAGCTGTGGGGAGAGCCCAGCGCCCCTCCCCTGGCGCAACTCGAATCCAATCCGTTTTTCCAGGCCCAGGTGGTGCAATCGCCCACCTGGGTGGTGATGGGCCAACTGGTTTCCGATCGCATGCCCCAGCTGGATGCGGAATTAGCCAACCCAGATCGATCGAGCCCCGTCCAGGCACCGCTACCGAAGGCGGCCCTGAATTTTGGACTGGAACGCACGATCACCTACGGGCGCCTTCCCGGCGGGCTGGTGATGCTCAATTGGCCCCTGGAAGGCAACGATTGGCATGGACCGTTGGATGGCCTGTTCGATCCGGAGGCCAGGGTCCGGGCCGACCTCTATCGCTCGATGCAGGCCCATAGCTTGGCCTTCGCCAAAACCCTTGAGGATGCTTCCAACGGCTGGCTGGTGCCGGGTGCTTGCTTCCCGCCCTATGGCGATCCGTCAGCCAGCAACTCCCTGGAGGGGCCCTCCCCCATGGCCCTGATGCCCTACTGGCGCGAGGGGCGCCGGCTGGTCGGCCGGGAGGTCGTGGTGGAACAACACTTGCTGCCCCAGGCTCCTGGGGCCTCGATTGCCGAGGTGCCGAAGGATGGCACCGGGGCCATCAGCTCCATTGCCATTGGCAACTACGCCAACGACCACCACTATCCCGGCGACGATTACCCCCTAGCTCCGAAAAGTACCCGCTGGGGCGGGCGATGGAGCGGCACCCCATTTGCGATTCCCTATGGGGCCCTGTTGAGCGACACCGCAGAGAATTTCCTTGCGGCCGACAAGTGCTTCAGTGCCAGCCACATGGCCAATGGGGCCACCCGGCTGCAACCGCTGATTTTGAATCTGGGCCAGGTCTGTGGGGCCGCTGCTGCCCTCGCTGTTCAGCAAGGGCGACCACCAGCAGCCCTGGCGGTGCGGCAGCTGCAAAATGCCTTGATTGCCGATCCCCTGGCGCCTGCAGCGGTGGTGCCCCTTTGGGATACCCCTTGGTATCACAGCGAATGGCGCCAAAGGCAGACGGCGATTCTGGACAACCCCGAGCGGCTCAGCCACCAGGGCCTTGATCTCCCTAGTGGAGGTTTCAGGCCGGCTGAGGCCCCTCCCGCTGAACCGGGAGAAACGGGCTGGACTGGCAGGGTGATTCCCGATGGGACTGGGGGGTACAGCTTTGAATCTGCAACTTCAACCTCACCTTCATCTGGAACGGGTTGTTGGCCGTTGATCACCCTGGAACCCGGGGTGAACCGGTGGCTGAGCCAGTGTGATGGCCCCACCCAGGTCACCCTGATGGGCCAGCTCAACCCCTGGGGGCCCTGGCTCCGGGCCAACCGGATTGCCTCCTAAGCCGTAGCCCAGAGCTCCAGCCCTAATTGGAAGCACGAAGCCGCAGTTGATCGCGGAGGGAATCGACCAGCTGAACCCGCAGCACCAGGCTTTGGGCGGGTTGGCAGCCATCCGGGCATTCGGCAGCAAGATCCATGCCCAGCTCTTCGACATGGACCAAACCCAGCTGATCCTGGGGTCGTAACCAGCGCAGGAAGATCGCTGGCCACTGCCCCTGGCTGTGGTCTTCAAACCACACCTGTTGCCAATGGCGCTGATCTTCCCGGCTGATGGCGATGGCTTGGCGAATGCCGATCTCCATCTGGTTGATCAGATCGAGCATGGCATCAGGGCCCAGCGGTTCCAAGCCCTGGCTATGGGCCAGGAGCTGCCGCTGGACCAGCAGGTCTCCATAGCGGCGAATCGGTGAGGTGGCTTGCACGTAGGCCTGGAGGCCCAGGCTGAAGTGGGGGGCAGGGGTCGTACTGGTGAGCCCCCGGCCCAGGCACTTCTTGATCGCCGCATGGCGCACGGGACCTGGAGGTAGGGCTGAAAGCTCGTCCTGGGATGGCAGGGTCGCCGGGAGTTGGTTGCGATAGGGCAATGCCATGGCCTGGCGGCTGCCCAGGTCGGCGACGACGGCCCCAGCCAAAATCATCGCCTCGGCCACCAGATTGCGGGATGGACCTGGCTCCGTGATCTCGAGTTCGGCAATCCCATCCCTGACCCGAACGCGACCCTCCAGCTGGTCCATCACCAGGGCTCCCTGGTCTTGCCGCCAACTCCGGCGCAGCTCCATCAAGGCATGGAGACCGAGGAGGTCAGCCTCCTGGGGTGGGGCCAACTCAATTAACTCATCGGCATCGCGATAGGACAACCGATAGGTGGGCTTGACCCAACTCCGTTGAACCCCTGAGGCAGCGACCTCCCCTTGGGCATCGAGTTCAACCCAAATGCTCCAGGCCGCATTGCGTTCTCCCGCCCTGAGGCTGAAGGGGCCCGTGGTGAGTTGGTCGGGGAACATCGGCAGATTGCCCCGGGCGAGGTACAAACTGCTGCCGCGGCGTCTGGCTTCGAGGTCGAGGGGAGACTCGGGTTCGACCAAGCGTCCCGGATCGGCCACATGGATCCAGATTCTCTGGACCCCCGCTTCGGTGAGCTCCAGGGCTAGGCCGTCATCGATATCGCGGGTGTCTTCGTCGTCAATGGTGACGGTCCGAAGGTGGGTTAAATCCAGCCGCTCCCCATCACCAGGCTTGGGTTGCCCGGCCGAGGCCAGCAGGCGCTCGGCCTCGGCCTCGAGTTCCGGGCTGAATCCGTGGTCCCAGGTCGTGCTGCGCAACGACGGCAGTTGGTGGGGATCCCATTGGCCCAGGTCCACCAGCAGATGGCGAATAGCCCCGGGGTCCGTCTCGCAGCGGGCGGATTGCAGGGCCTGGCGCAATCCGGCTGGCAGGGGGGGCTGGCCATCGCCACTGGCCCAGGCCATCAGCAGCTCCAACTCAGAGCGGGCTGCCGGAGCCAGGCCACTGGGATCGATTCGCTGACGTTGGGCGAGGAACCCGTGCCATTGGTCTTGCAACCGGTCCAGCAAGACTTGCCGGTGGCGGTCCATGCGCAATCTCCTGAGATCGTCGCCAGGACGCGCTTCGATTTGGCCCTGGCGGTTTCGAAACAGCAGTTGGGGGCCCTGCAACCACAACCAACAGGACGCCCGCACCGCAGGTCCATCGCAACCAGCCACCAACTCCACCCAGTCGACTAGGGGCAAGGCACCCCCCATCTCCTGCATCAGCAGCCAGGCGGCCCCGAAATCCCTGGGGCGCGGTAAAGCGGACTGAAGGGCCTGGCCATCCAGCGACCATGGGGACGCCTTGATGCTGGTTGGCGGGGGTGAGCCGGTCGGTAGGCGGCAGAGCAGTTCGAGCTCCCGTAGGGGGTGTTGCTGGCGTTTTGCAGCTTCGCCAACAGAAATGGCGGCCTTGCTTCCCGTTAGGGAAACAAGAACCGCCAAGCGTGGTGGTTTCCCATCGAGCGTGCCGAGGAGATCGCCAGGTTGGAAAGCAGGTGAGCCCAGAGCCCTGCTCAGCCTTCGGGATTGACGAAGGGGAGAAGGGCGACAATCCGGGCCCGCTTCACGGAGTTGGTGAGGTCACGCTGCTGCTTGGCAGTCAGACCAGTCATGCGACGGGGAAGGATCTTGCCGCGCTCGGTGATGAATTTTTTAAGAAGATCAACGTCCTTGTAGTCGATCGGATCGCCAGGCTTGATCGGGGAAAGACGCTTTTTGAAGAAGGAGCTGGACATGCGAAAGGCTTCAGCGAGCTAAGGATTGGAAGAGGTGAAGTTGCCGCAGGGCAGGGGGACGACGCGCAGAGCGACGCAAGGAATCACTTGATTTCCTTGTGGGCGGTCGACTTATTGCAATGGGTGCAGAACTTCTTCAGCTCGAGCCGTTCGGTGGTGTTCCGGCGGTTTTTTTCCGTGGTGTATCGAGACACACCAGGGGACCGCTTGGCGGGGTTGGACCGGCATTCGGTGCACTCGAGAGTGATCACGATCCGGACGCCCTTGTTTTTAGCCATGAAGGACGTTGCGCCGCGTGTGCGATGCGAAAGAACAAGTGAACACCATACCTGCCGGTGGTGCCCCCATCCAGTCACTCCCTAGGATCCAGCCTCATTCTCGGCTTGGGCTGATGCGGGTCTCGCTCCAATGGTTAAGGGAGCTTGTGAGCGGCCCCGAGGGTGCGTTTGCCCCCGATGCCCTGGCCGAGCGGCTGTCCATGGCCGGCTTTGAGGTGGAGTCCATCGAGGATCTGGCCGCCCAGGCGGGCGGGGTGGTGGTGGGCTTTGTGGCCGATCGAGCTCCCCACCCCAATGCCGACAAGCTCAGTGTCTGCAGCGTGGAGGTGGGTGCCGCCCAACCCCTGCAAATTGTCTGCGGTGCGGCCAATGTGCGTGCGGGTATTCACGTTCCCGTGGCCCTGGTCGGAGCAATCCTGCCGGCCGTGAATCTCACGATTAAGCCGGCGGAATTACGCGGTGTACCGAGCAGCGGAATGATCTGCTCGCTCACCGAGCTGGGTCTTGGTGAATCCGAGGGGATCGCGATCCTTGACGACCTCCTCGCCAGCGTGCCCGCCGTTGGCAGTCCGGTGGGCCCAAGCCTGGGCCTCGATGACCAGGTTTTGGAGTTGGCGATCACCGCCAACCGACCCGATGGCCTCTCGATGCGAGGGATTGCCCGGGAAGTCGCCGCCCTGGTGGGGGGGACAACCCAGTTCAGCGATGCCCCTGCTGCCCTTGGGGCTGCACCGCTGGCAATCCAGGACTCCGACCAAGCCGCCATGGAGGCCGGTGGCCTCTTCACCATGACCGAGCTGGACGGGGTGCGGGTGGGCCCATCCCCCCGCTGGTTGCAACAGCGCCTGGAGAGAGCTGGGATTCGACCCATTAACAACGTGGTCGACATCACCAATATGGTGATGCTGGAGCACGGCCAGCCCCTCCACGCCTTTGATGCAGACCAACTGGCCAAAGCAACCCAAGGCCAGTTGCAACCCCCAGCCCTTGGTCTTCGGCAGGCCAGGGCCCAAGAGCCCTTCACCAGCCTGGATGGGGAACAGCGTCAGCTATCGGCCGATGCCCTCGTGGTCACCTATGGCGACCAGCCGATCGCCCTGGCGGGCGTGATCGGCGGCCTGGCGGAGGCGGTCACCGGAGATACCCAACGCATCTGGCTGGAAGCAGCGGTGTTTGCTCCCCAGGCCGTGCGTCAATCCGCCCGCAGCCTGGGTCTCCGCACGGAGGCAAGTAGCCGATTTGAGAAAGGCTTGCCCACGGAAACCACCCTCACCGCCTCGGACCAGGCCGTGGCCCTGTTGCAAGAGCTCTGCGGCGCCAAGCCCGTAGCCCGCTGGGTCCATGGCCGGGCCCAGGCCGCAGCCCAACCCCTGGTTCTGCGCCGGGACTCCCTGCACAATCTGCTGGGCCCCGTGCTCGTTGACGGCGAGTTGGCCGACCTCGACGATGGCCGGATCGAACAAACCCTGCAGGCCCTCGGTTGCAGCCTCCAATCGGACGACGACGGCTGGCTGGTATCGGTGCCGCCGTCGCGCTCGATGGATCTCCTCCGGGAAGTGGATCTGATTGAGGAAGTTGCCCGGCTGGTGGGCTACGACTCGTTTGCTTGCCACCTGCCAGATCCCCTTGAACCAGGTGGTTTGGAGCCGGCCCAGCAGGTTGAACGCAGGCTGCGGCGGGCCCTGTGCAACGCCGGTTTGCAGGAAGTGTGCAGCATGTCCCTGGTGAGTGCAGCTGGGGGCAGGTTGCCCCTGGCCAATCCCCTGTTGGCGGATTACGGCCACCTTCGCGACGACCTCCACAGCGAATTACTCGCCGCAGCACGACGGAACCTCCAAAGCGGTCAAGCGGGGTTTTGGTGCTTTGAAATCGGCCAGGTGTTTCAGGTCAACTCCGGGCCCGAGAACCGCCAACTCCTCTCGGGTGTCCTAGCTGGGGAACGGCGCTCGGAGCGGTGGACCACCAGTGGTAAGCCCAAGGCACCCACCTACTTCGAAGCCCGTGGTGTTGTGGCAGGAGCCTTGAACGGGTTAGCCATCCCCATCGAAGATCGGGTGCTGGCGGGCCACAACTTGCTCCATCCGGGCCGCGCCGCCGAACTGGTGGTGGAAGGCCGGGCCGCCGGCTGGTTCGGTCAGTTGCATCCCGAGCACGCCGAAGCCATGGACCTACCCGAAGCCACCTTTGTGTTTGAGTTGGATTTGCAGGCGCTGCTGACCTCAGCAACCCGCAAGAATCGTCTCCAGCCCAGCTTCCGCCCCTTCGCCACGGTCCCAGCTTCCGAAAGGGACTTGGCGGTGGTGGTACCCAACGCAGCCAAGGCGTCCGAGTTGGTGCAGGTGATGCGCAAGGCCGGCAAGCCCCTGCTCGAGCATGTCGAGTTGATTGATCGCTACGAAGGCGAGCAAGTGGGGGAAGGACTCTGCAGCCAAGCTTTCAGACTGCGCTACCGCCACCCCGACCGCACCCTCACCGACGAGGAGGTGGATGGCAGCCATGGGGCCATTCGCTCCGCCCTGGAAAAACAAATGGGCGCCCAGCTGCGCTGCTAAAGCCCAGCTTGGCTAATCACCCACTCCGTGGTGCTCTCTTTCTCTAGTTCCGCCTGAGCACAGCCAGGGTCTCCACGTGAATGGTCTGGGGAAAAAAGTCGATGGGTTGGATCTGCTCAAGCCGATAGGCACTCGCCGTGAACTGGCCCAGATCCCTGGCCAGGGTGGCCGGGTCACAGCTCAGGTAAATGAGCGTTTGGGGCGGTTGCGCCAAAATCGCCTCCACAACAAAGCTGTCCAAGCCTTTCCGGGGCGGGTCCAAAAAGAGCACATCACAGTGAATCAGGTGCTCGGGTAGGCAGCGGGAGACCACGCCCGCTTCATAGGTGGCCAGGTGGCTCAGGTTGTTGGCCTCGGCGTTGGCTTTCGCCTGTTTCACCGCCTCGGAGCTGAGCTCAATGCCGTGAACTTGCCAGCCACTGGCAGCCACCGGGAGGCTGTAGGTGCCAATGCCGCAATAGCCGTCCACCATCACCCCTGGGGGCAGGCTCGCCATGGCCTCAAGCAGGAGCGGTACAACCCTCTCGGCCTGGGGCGTGTTCACCTGGAAGAAGGTGTCGGCGGCAATGCGCAGATCCAAACCGCAGAATTGCTCCAGGAGCCAGCTGCGACCGGCGATCACCCTGGTTTCCTCGCCCATCAATACGTTGGATGGCTTGGGTTGCAGGTTGAGACAAACCCCAACCAGCTGGGGCCAGCGGGCCATCCAGTGGGCCGCCTGGAGGGCGAGTCCATCCAGGTGATGGTGGCTGCTCACCAGGGTGAGCAGGACCTCCCCTGTGTTGACTCCGACCCGTAGGGCCAGGTGCCTCAGGCCACCGGCTTCCTTGCAATCGCGATCGACGGGCCACTCGCTCGCCTCGAGATCGGCCTTGAGGGGCTCGATGAGGGCATCAATGCGCGGATCCAGTACCGGGCAGTGGTTCATGTTGACGATCTGATGGCTGCCCGGCCTGTAATACCCAGCCTTGATGCGGCCGTCGTCGAGCCTCTCGAGGGGAATGATCGCCCTGTTGCGATAGCCCAGGGAGGGTTCACAGCCCAGCAAAGGCTTCACAGGATGGTTGAGGTGGGCAATGCGTTCCAGGGCATCCACCACTTTTTGCTGCTTCCAGTGCCCCTGACCAGCGTCTGAAAAATGCTGGAGAGAGCAGCCTCCGCACTTGTCGGCAAGGATGCAAGGGGGCTTTTGTCGATCGGGAGAGGGCTGGAGCAGCTCCTCCATTTCCGCCAGCCAGTGGCGTTTGGCCTTGTAGGTGAGCCGGGCGCGAATCGACTCGCCGGGCAGGGCGCCATTGATGAACAGGACGTGGGATCCAAGCCTGGCGACCCCCTGGCCATCGTGGGAGAGCCCCGTGACCTGCACCTCTGCCTTCATGCCCACCACAGGGTTTTCCAATCCGGGGACTCCATCGGGTCGAAGGTTGACCCTACGTCTTGCAAAGTGCCGTTACACCTTTTAAGCGGGAACAAGCTTCACGCCTTCAAGTCGATAGAGTGCAACTTGCATGTGGTCGCTGCGATGAGCGTCGTTCGGGATCTGATCCTCCAGGCAGACGATCAGCTTCGTTATCCGAGCGGCGGTGAGCTGCGCTCGATGGTCGAGTACCTGAGCGGTGGAGCCCTGCGGCTGACCGTTGTCCGGGTTCTCACCGACAACGAAAAAAAGATTGTCGATGAAGCGGCGAAGCAGCTCTTCACCCGCAAGCCTGACTACGTGGCCCCGGGCGGCAATGCCTATGGCCAGAAGCAACGGGCCCAATGCCTGCGGGACTACAGCTGGTACCTCCGGCTTGTCACCTATGGGGTGCTCGCTGGCAGCACGGAATTGATCCAGCAGATCGGCCTGGTGGGTGCCCGTGAGATGTACAACAGTCTCGGCGTTCCCATGCCTGGCATGGTTGAAGCCATGCGCACCATGAAGGATGCGGCCTTGGTGCTGCTCAGTACGGAACAGGCGGCGATGGCCGGCCCCTATTTCGACTACTTGATCCAGGGCATGCAAACGTCCACCTAGGTCCAACAGGGCCCAGACATTCCAAGAGCTCCTAAGAGAGTCCAAGGGCCCAGCCCTCCTAAGGGAGAGCCGTAAAAATGGTGACTTTGTTCAATCCAGGTCGTCTCGTTTTAGACGCGCTTGAAGTCCTGGGTGTTGTCTCATCCTGGACGGCCAAGGCTTTCGTTTGGTCCCTTCGTCTCGCGCGCGCTTCAGCTTTCCCTCGCGCTTTGACACTGTTCAGCGCTTCGATTCTGGCCTTGGGCCCATGGGCCGATTGACGTTCGATGGTCATGCTCAGCCAATCGATTCGGGCCTTCTCTGCACTTATTCGAAAGAGTGACGCCCAAGAACCATTCACTTCGATCGGCGCCCAAGGTCATCTTCTCGCTTCTCTTGCATCTCAATAGAGACTTGAGATTGGTCTAGCCTGGGTTTCATCCGCTCCCGATGAGACTGCATGGGTAATCAGGACCATGACTAGGGGTTGTCTTGTTCAAATCTGGGCAGCACCCCCATCAAGGTCTGACCCTTGCCTTGGCGTAGGCATTTCGGCCGCAACGAAGTGAGCCCTCAGCCCTCAGTTCTCAGCCCTCAGTTCTAAAAAGAAGTCGTCGGCACTTAGTTATCAGCACTCGGCTATCGGAAACCAGTTATCGGCAGCCAATCGCGAAAGGAGTTCGACTGCGCCCGCTTATCTCATATACGACCCACTACAAGACCATTAATGGGTCGCATTCGGGACAGACAAG
>CANHGA010000020.1 GCA_947460085.1 Synechococcaceae cyanobacterium | reverse complement strand
TTGCGCTGGCTAGGGGAGGGCAACACCTTGCGCCTCTTGTTAGAGCCAGGGCAAATCATCAACAGTCCACTCACCCTCGTCTTGCGGGGCGTCGACCAGCGCAATCTGGGCCTTTCACCCCAGCGATGGAGCTGGGATCCCCGTCCCTATCTGCTCGCGGTCGTTCCGACAGCCGATGGGGAACAACTGCAGATGCAATCCCGGGATGGCCGTTGGCACGGCCTGACCCCAAGCTTTCCAACGCTTGCTTCTGTGGTTCCCCTTGGAGATGGCTCTGGCATAGCCCTATCGACGCTTGACGGCCAATCCAGTCACCGGCTCTGGCTGCTTCCTGTCCAACAGCGCAATCTGGCCCGTCTCGAGCCCGGAAGCTTGGGGCGACTAGAGGAACCAAAGCCAGCAGGGCTGCGATCCCTCAGCGATCAAAACCTGAGGTATGCCCAAATCAGCAGCAACCGCCGTGGTGATCTGGTGGTGCAGAGTTCCACGATCGCCCTCGGTGAGGAGACGACGACGTTTTGGCCCAGCCAAGGCGGGCGCACAACACTTGGGATTAAGGCCTCGGGCCCCATGCAGCTGTTACCCGAAGGTGGCGGGGTGATCGTGCCACAGGTCGAAGGCCTCACCCTGTATTCCCTGCCTGGGCAAGCCAGTCGTCGCCAGGTTCTCCCCGGTAGTCGCGATCTCAGCAGCTTCTGCCCCATGAGTGGCCGAGCCCTGTTGGTGCGCCACTGGCCCGACTACCGCCGCTCCTTGGAACTGGTGGAACCAGGCCAACCGCCGAGGCAGCTGTGGCTAGGAAGCGAAGGAGTGCTAGCCAGTGCCTGCGATCGGGGTGGCGAGAGGGTTTGGCTTTTGCTCAGCGATTGGAACAACGGGCTCAAACCAGAGCTGTTGGCCCTAAACCAACGCGGCCGGGTGCTCCAGCGCCGTCAACTGATGGGCTGGGAGCAAGAACCCGGCACGCCCATGCAATTCGATGCCACCCGCCAGGAGCTGTTACTCACCATGCGCCTCAAAGACAGATCCCCACAACCCGTTCTGATCGACGCCGCCACCCTGACGGCACGCCCCTTGGCCAAGCAGGTGAACCTCGCTATTTGGCTACCGAGTCGCTGACCGGCGCACCCCTGGGACCCGGCCTAGGACGGTGCGCAACGGCACCAGCGCCAACGCCCCGAGGAAACCGACCAGCTGGACAATCACCACGCAGGGGCCTGAGGGCAGATCGAACCCCCCCGAAACCAACAGACCCAGCACGGCGCAGACCCCCCCTAGGACTGAAGCCAGGACCACATAGGTGTTGAAGTGGCGGCTCACCAACCTGGATGCACAGGCGGGGATCACCACAAAGGCACTGATGAGCAGCACCCCCACCGCCTTGATCGAGATCGCCACCACCACGGCCAGGAGCACGATGAACAGCAGCCGGTGGACCGGTACCACCACACCGCGGGAGAGGGCAAGGGGCTCATCCAGGGTGAGCAGGATCTGATCCCGGCGGGTGAGGGCCAGGTAGCCGACAGCCACAACCAGAAGCGACGCAATCAGCCCCAGATCAAGCCAGGAGACCCCCAGGATGTCGCCAAAGAGAAGCTGGTGGATGCTCCCCCGATAGCTGCGCACGAAGCTGAGGGCCACCACCGCCAGGGCCAAAGACGAGGAATAGATGATGTTGAGCAGGGCATCGGCCGGCAGTTGGCTGCGCTGCACCAGATGGTTCACCCCTAGGGCAAACACCACCGCAAATGGGATTAGCACCAGGGTGGGGTTCAGGCCCAGGAGAATGCCAAGGGTGATGCCCAGCAGGGCGGAATGGCCCAGGGCGTCACTGAAGAAGGACAGTTGGCGGAGAACGGCGAAGCTGCCCAGAACCCCTCCCAGGGCTCCTGTGAGTAGCCCCCCGATGAGGGCCCGCTGCATGAACGGGAATTGGAGCAACTCCAGCAGAGGGGTCTCGATGGTCATGGGGCGTGGCGGTGGTAATAGGGCACAAAGCCACGGCCATAGACCTCCTCCAACTGGGCGGCGCTGAGGGCATGGTCGGGCGGCCCGGAGCAGCGGAGGCTGCGGTTGAGGCAGAGCACCCGGTCGCTGGTGCGACGCACCATGTCCAGGTCATGGGAGATCTGAAGGATCGTCCAGCCCTCGGAGCGGCGCAGCTCAAACAGCAGGTCGTAGAACTGTTCTGCGGATTGGCTGTCGAGACCGGCCTGGGCCTCGTCGAGCACGAGAAGCCGCCGGGGCCTTACCAGGCAGAAGGCCAGCAGAACCCTTTTGGTTTGGCCGCCGGAGAGATCGCTGATCAGGCGATCGGCCAGGTTGGTGGCATGGGTTTGGCGCAGGGCATGGGCCACGGCGCTTCGGCGCCGCTCGCCTCCCGTCCAGGGCA
Source organism: Synechococcaceae cyanobacterium (assembly GCA_947460085.1). GTDB lineage: Bacteria > Cyanobacteriota > Cyanobacteriia > PCC-6307 > Cyanobiaceae > Cyanobium_A. The sequence goes on along the minus strand of CANHGA010000020.1, from coordinate 12,956 downwards.
GTCTCAGGCCCGGTGGATCCCAGCCCAGGCCAACAAAATCGCCCACGGTGAGGGGGCAACGGTTCCGCACCGCGAACGACTGGGGCACGTAGGCCACCTGCTCGCGGACGGAGCGGGGCAGCTGGCCCTGGGGCCCCATGGCGTGGCCGAGCACCCTGATCGAACCGGCCGAGGGGGGAAGGATCCCCAGGAGGGCCTGGACCAGGGTGCTCTTACCGGCGCCGTTGGGCCCCACAAGGGCCGTGTCGGTTTCCGATTCCAGGGAAAAACTCACGTTGTCTACGGCGATGACGGCATCACGCCGCACCGTCAGCCCGCTGACATCGAGAACCATTTCCACCATGGCTGCAGCCTACCCAGCGCCCAGGGTTCTGCCCCCGAAGGCGTTGACGAGGGCCTTGGCATTGCGGCGCATCACCAGAAAGTAAGAGGCGGGCTGTTGGGCCATTTCAGGTCCGGTCTCCATCGAATCAAATTCCCCCACCTTGACCCCGAGGTCCTTGGCCAGCGCCTCGAAGGGCCCTGCCCCTTCCTGGGGTTCGGTCAACAGGGCCTTGAGCTGGCTTTTCTGCGCCGTACTGGCCACCCGCTTGAGGTCATCGGGGGTGGGGTTCTCTTCTGGCACATCCACCACGAAGGTGCCCTTCAGGCCATAGCGCTTGGCGAAGTAGGCATGGAAATCGTGGAAGACCACAAAGGTCTTTCCATAGAACGGCTTGAACTGGGCTGCCAATTCGGTGTCGAGAATGCGGAGCTGGGCCGTAAAGGCGGCGGCGTTGGCCATGAACTGGGACTTGCAGGCGGGTTTTGCCGCGATCAGACCATCCCGAATGGTGTTCACCTGCTGCTCGGCCAGCACCGGATCCAGCCAAATGTGGGGGTTGACGGAGCCATGGTCATGGTCGTGGTCATGACCTAGCTCCGCTTCGGGATTCCCCAGGGTGGCAACCCCCCGACTGGAATCAATCACTTTCAGATTGGGGTTGTCAGCACTGGCGATCAGTTTGTCGAGAAAGGTCTCCAGGCCCAGGCCATTCTTGACGAGCACATCGGCCTTACTCACCAGCACCAGATCGCTTGGGGTGGCCTGGAAATCGTGGGGGCCCCGATTGGCGGGAATGAGGGGCTGAACCTTGGCGCAGCTGCCCGCCACCGCCTTGGTGAACTCCGTAATCGGCAGGATGGTCGTGACCACCTGGAGTGGGCGATCCGGTTGGGCCTTGGGCCCCAAGCCACCGCAGGCGGCCAGAAACGATGCGCCCAGCAGGCCGCAGGCCATGGCCATTACCCCACGCAGCTTGCCCGGGCGACCGATCGGGTGGACTGTCGGGGATACGGCGACCACCGAGACAGAATGAGAATGATACTCACTCTTGTGTCGAGCTCCATCCCCGCCCCCCCCTGACCCCTCGGCGGCTCCTGCCACTCCATAGGATTTCCCCCATGGGGGAGCAACCGTCCCTCGAGCTATTGCCCAAACAGCACCAGCTCCTCGAGCAGCTGGTGCTGGCCGGCCAGGAACTTTCCGGCCAAGACCTGCACGCCCGACTGCGGGGCACACCCCTGGCCATGGGCCTGGCCACCGTCTACCGCCACCTCCGCCAACTGCAACAGCAAGGCCTGGTGCGCTGCCGCCACCTCCCCAGCGGCGAAGCCCTTTTTGCCCCAACCGAGCGCGACGAACACCATCTCACCTGCGTCGACTGCGGCCGCACCCAGCCCCTAACCGCCTGCCCCATCCACGATGCCCACCTAAGCCCCGAACAGATCGGGGGGTTCCAGCTGCTCTTCCACACCCTGGAGTTCTTCGGCCTCTGCGCGGACTGCCAAGGCCGCCAGGACCAGGGCTGACCAGCCAGCCCATCAGGAGACCCGACCAGACCCAGATCCTGGATCGACTCAGCGATGCGTTCAGCAGAGCAAGTGACCCAACCAGCAAACACCACTCGTGAGAACCATTATCATTCCCGAGTTACTGGGTGAGCGCTGGCTTCCTGCTGCATACGCCCGTCCCCTTTCCCGTGTCGTTGACCTTGTCCATGCTTCGCCAACGCCTCAACCTCTCCGTCGTCGCCCTGCTCACGCCCCTGGCCACTCCGGTTGCTTCCCACGCCGCCGACCTCAACCTTTCCGGCGTCAACCGCTACGCCCTGGCCAATGAGCAGGTCACCAGCATCAGCCAGTTTGCTGATGTCAAGCCCACCGACTGGGCTTACCAAGCACTTTCGAATTTGATCGAGCGCTACGGCTGTGTGGCCGGCTATCCCAACGGCAGCTTCAAAGGGGGCCGCGCCATCTCCCGCTTTGAAGCGGCGGCCCTGCTCAATGCCTGCCTCGACCGGGTCACCGAAACCACCGATGAGCTCAAGAAGCTGTTGGCTGAGTTTCAGCGGGAGCTCGCCCTGCTCAAGGGCCGGGTCGATGGCCTCGATGCCCGCGTGGGTGCCCTGGAAGCCAACCAGTTTTCCACCACCACCAAGCTTTCGGGTCTGGCAACCATGGTGGTGGGCGGAGTCAGCAACAATCCCGCCGGCTCCCAGGTGTCGTTCAACTACGACCTGCAGCTGAACCTGGATACCAGCTTCACAGGCAAAGACCTGCTGCGCACCGTGCTGCGCGCTGGCAACTTTGATAGCAACACCAATGCCTTTGGCAATGGTCTCTCAACCCTGGAGATCGCCTTCCAGGAGGAAGGCGGACCCGATGTCATGGGCATCGACAAGCTCTACTACCAGTTCCCGATTGGCAAGCAGTTCACCGCCACCCTCGGTGCCCGGGTGGGCCAGGAAGACATGCTCGCCCTTTGGCCCAGCGCCTATCCCAGCGACACGATCCTCAACGTGCTCACCCTGAACGGAGCACCGACGGCCTACAACAAAAATCTGGGCCCCGGTTTTGGCCTCTGGTGGCAAGACAGCAGTGGCTGGAGCGTGACTGCCAACTACGTGGCCGCCAACGCTGCCGATTCCAGCACGGGGCTTTTCACCAGTGGTTCCGCCGGCACCAGCACCGTTCAACTGGGCTATGGCAAGGAGAACTGGGGCCTTGCCGCCCTCTATTCCTATGTCCAGGCCGGTGTGGCTGTACCAGGCGCCACCCCCTTCATCACCACGCAAATCGAAGAGGCGGGCGTGAACACCAACGCCTTTGCCATTAGCGGTTTCTGGCAGCCGTCAAAGAGCGGCTGGCTGCCCTCGATCAGCGCGGGCTATGGCATCAACAGCAGTTCCGGCGGAGACCTAAGCACCAGCCAGTCGTGGATGGTGGGGCTGCAGTGGAGCGATGTTCTGGCCAAGGGCAACAGCTTTGGCATGGGCTTGGGGCAACCCAGCTTTGCCACTGCCACCCGCAATGGCGCCCCGGATGAATCCGGAGTGTGGGCCTGGGAGTGGTGGTACCAGTGGCAGCTCAGCGATGCCATCTCCGTGACCCCCGCGGTCTTCTACTTGAACAATCCCCAGGGGAGTCTCCAGGGGATTGAAGGCGGGGGTAATCAGTTCGGCGCCCTGGTGAAAACCAGCTTCCGCTTCTAGCCCCACCAAGTCCCGCCCACCATCAATTCCTAGGCTGGCCCCATTCCAGTTCAGTGACCGATGAGCAAGAGCACTGAAAACCAAACCGGCTCCATCGCCACGGTTGCGATGGACCAGGCCCCCAGCGGGCTACCGGTGACCATCCTCACCGGCTTTTTAGGGGCCGGTAAAACCACCCTGCTGAACCACATCCTCAGCAATCAGAACGGGGTCAAGACGGCCGTTCTGGTGAATGAATTTGGCGAAATCGGCATCGACAACGACCTGGTGGTCGCCACCGGCGAGGACATGGTGGAGCTGAGCAACGGTTGCATCTGCTGCTCGATCAATGGGGAATTGCTAGAGGCCGTCTATCGGATCCTCGATCGCCCAGAGCCCGTCGACTACCTCGTGGTGGAAACCACGGGATTGGCCGATCCCCTACCGGTGGCCATGACCTTCCTCGGCAGCGATCTGCGCGACCAAACCCGCCTGGATTTGATCATCACCCTGGTTGATGCCGAAAACTTCAGCGATGAGCTGCTGGAGGGCGAGGTGGCCCGGGCCCAGATCGTCTACAGCGACATCCTGCTCCTCAACAAATGCGATCTCGTTGCGGAAGAGCGCCTGGCAGCCCTAGAAGACCAGCTGCGCACGATCAAAACCGATGCCCGGATTTTGCGAGCCGTGAAAGGGGAGGTTCCCTTACCCCTATTGCTGAGCGTGGGGTTGTTCGAAAGCGACAAAGTCGTGGCCCAACAGAGCCATGAGAATTGCGACCACGACCATGGCCACTGCGAACACGACGATCACGGGCACGATCACGGGCATAGCCATGAACACGGCCACAGTCATGCCCACGATCACGCCCATTCCCATGATCACGGCCACTCCCACAATCACGATCACTCAGACCACCAAGCGCCTGATCACCTCGCCATTGAAGGGTTTACGTCGCTGTCGTTTGCGGCCGAAGGCCCCTTTGCCCTGCGCAAATTCCAGAACTTTCTCGACAACCTGGTGCCCGCTTCGGTGTTCCGAGCCAAAGGAATTCTCTGGTTCAACGAAAGCGAGCGCCGCCACGTGTTCCACCTGGCCGGCAAGCGCTTCTCCATCGACGACTCGGAATGGCCGAGCAGCGAACGCAAGAACCAGATCGTGCTGATTGGCAAGAACCTGGACCACGCCAAACTTCGCAAACAACTCCAGGCCTGTGTCGCCAAGGATTCCGGCAAGGGCTTTGGCTAAGGCCCAACCTGGCTAGGTCGGGGAAACCGCCGCTTTTGCTACATCAGCCCTGGCTGGGGCCGCTAGCGTATGTCGAGTCATAGAGAACCCATGGTCGAACTGCTGGTCTTTAGCGGGGTTGTTGCTCTGTTCGGCCTGGCGTTCTGGCTGACGGCCGATTCGGATGACGACGGCGGTGGTGGTGGGCTGATGCAACCCGTGTTGGTCCCTGTCCGCATCAAGCCCAACCGCTAGGCGGTCTCGGCAGCGGTGCAGCTGGGGCACAGCGCACGCACATTCAGCACACACTCCACGAGCCGGAAGCCAAAACCAGCAGCAGCCTGGGTTCCGGCTTCCAAAACATCAGCGTTTTCGAATTCTTCGGTGCGACCGCAGCGCACACACACCAAATGATGGTGGTCGCGGTGGGCATCTCCGGCGAGCTCGAAGCGCCGGCCACCCTCGGGGAGTTCCAACTCCTGGAGCAGGCCCATGCCACTGAGAAGCCTGAGGGTTCGGTACACGGTGGCGAGGGACACCCGCTCTTGGGCACGCAAAAGCCTTTGGTGCACCTCCTCAGCACCGAGGTGACTGCCTTCGCCAATCCGCTCAAACAGGGCCAAGACACGCTGGCGCTGGGGGGTTAAACGCTGACCGCGATCATGAAGACTGGTCTTCAGCCCATGGCTGCCAGGGGCGGGTGGCAAACCAGCTGAAGCTCGAGCAGCCACCACACAACCTCTCGGGTTCTCAACAATAGGGGCAATTGCGAAGGCGCGCCATCATGAACGAGCAAGCCAGCACCACTGGACAATCCAAAAACACGGAAAAGCCCAGGGCCGTCTTCCTCGATGCCCTGAGCCTGGGCCCGGTGGATCTTTCTCCCCTGGAGGAGCAGGCCCTCCTCACCTGCTGGCCCAGCACCCAGCCCGAGCACCGGCTTGAACGGTTGATCGACGCCGAGATCGCGATCACCAACAAAATTCGACTGGATGCTGACCTGCTCCAGCAACTGCCCAAGCTGCGCCTGGTCTGCACCGCCAGCACCGGCACCGACCAGGTGGATCAGGCCGCTTGCCGCGCCTTGGGCATTGGCCTCCACAATGCCGGGCGCTACAGCAAGGCTTCGGTGGTGCAGGTGACCTGGGCCCTCATCCTGGAATTGGCCTGCAATCTGACCATCCGCCGCCAGCAGGTGCGCGATGGCAGCTGGCAACGCAGTTCGGTCTTTGCGCTGGTGGAGCCCGAATTTGATGAGTTAGCCAACCGCACCCTCACCGTGATCGGGGCAGGCGATATCGGAGGCGGGGTTGCTGCCATTGGCAAAGCCTTTGGGATGGAGATTCACAGCATCACCAGCCGCAGCAGCCCGCACGACCTGGAAACCGCCTTGAAGGCAGCTGATGTGGTGAGCCTGCACGCTCCCCTCACCCCCCAAACCCAGCGGCTCATCAATCGGGAGCGCTTGGGCTGGCTGAAACCCTCTGCGGTGTTGGTCAACATGGGCCGCGGTGGCCTGATTGAGACCGGGGCCTTGGTGGAAGCCCTGCACTCCGGAGCACTTGCTGGTGCCGCCCTCGACGTGCTGGACATCGAACCCCCTGGCGCCGAACTGGAGCCCCTCAAACAGGTGCCGAATTTGATCCTCACCCCCCATTTCGCCTGGACCTCCCGGCAAGCCAGGCAGCGGCTTGTGGGCACGCTGGCGACGCACCTTCTGCACTATCGGCTTGGCCAGAGCCCCGTTGAGACAAAGGCATGAATGGGGCCCGAGGCTGGATCGCCGCGTTGTTGTTGGCCGCCAGCCCTGCCGTTACCCATGGCATGGAGGCAAAGTCACAGACCACTCCAAAGACCAAGCCAATGGTCTTGAGCGTCGGCGATGGCGACACCCTCACCGTGCTGGATGGGGGCCACAAGCGGGTGGTGCGGCTGGCTTGCATTGATGCCCCCGAACTCAGCCAGGGTGCTGCCGGAGCGCGGGCCAAAGCGGCCCTAAAAAACCTGGCGCCCCCAGGAGCATCGGTGACCTTGAAAGTCCAGACCACGGATCGCTATGGCCGCACCGTGGCCGAGGTGTTCCGATCCGGTGCCCCCCAGCCCATCAACCAGGCCCTGGTTCGCCAGGGCCACGCCTTCGTGTACTGGACCTATCTCCAGCAGTGCGATGGCCTGGCCTACGGCGAAGCAGAACGGGCTGCCCGCTCCCACCAGCTGGGGGTTTGGGGGCCGGGCCTGGGCGAAGGGTCGAGCCTTGGTGAGGGCTTGGCCCGCCCCTGGGATTACCGGGCCTGCAAACGCAGCAAGAGCTGCTCCTAGGGCTTGGGGCGCTGGTCGAGCCGGGCAGTGAAGGCACCGAGCAGGTCGGCCAGGCTCACCACAAGCCGGTAGCTGATAGCGATCGCGAGCAAGGGCGCCTCTGGCACGGCAACACCAAGCCGCAGGAGCAAGACCGCCTCAAACACCCCCAGACCCCCCGGGGCTCCGGGCACCACCAACCCAGCGGTCCAGGCGAAGGCAAAGCCCGCCAACCAGCCGCCCCAGCCCAGCCCATAGGAGAGATCGAACGCCTGCACACAGCAGGCAAAACCGCCAAACCGCACCAGCACAAACGCCGCCTGGACAGCCAGCAGCTGCCAGGGATAGCCGGCCAACCGGGGACCTTCAGCCAAGGCCTCGCCCATCCCCACCGCATCCGTGAGGCCGAGCCCAGCGGCTTTGCTGCGCTCAAGGCGAACCATCAGGGGATTCAGCCAACGGGGCAAGAGCAGCAGCAGGGGCAGCACACAAACCAAAGCCAAACCGCCTTGCCAGCCCCCCAAAGGCACCAGGGCGAGGGCTGCTATGGCTGCCACCAGCGGATCGAGCAGCACGGCCAGCAGGGCCAGTCCCGCAGAAGCAGGCTGCTGCAGTGGAGCCGTTGGGCTGCGCAGCAACGCCACCCGGGCTGCCAAATGCCAAATTCCACCTGGCAAATACTTGCGGAGGTTGGTGGCGAGATAGGCCACCACCAGGGCCTGGCCATGGGGCTTGAGCCCGAGCCAATGGAGCACCACCCCAAGGCCAATCCCATTGGCCACCAGGCTCAACAGGCTGACACCCACGCCCAGCAAGAGCCACAGAAAGCCCTGCAAATCCAGCCGCATTTGCAGCAGTTGCTGGCCATGGCTGAGCACCGCTGCCAGCAGAAAGCCCGCACTCAGCAGGGTGGTCCACAGCTTGATTCCCCCGGGGAGCTGGGCCCCCTGGGCCCGCAGCCAAGCCAGCAGGGTGTGGAGCCGAGCCCACAGCTTCTGGAATCGCTTCACGGCTGTTGCTCCCCATCCAGGGCCGTCAATGCCTGCACCACGATGGTCCTCACCTGATCCAGGCCCAGATTGTGGCGGGTGGCCAGGGCGATCAGATCATCGTGCTCAGGCTTGCTGCGCCAGCGCCCATCCGGCAACTGGGCCTGCTTGAGGCGCACGGATCCCAAGGGGGTGGCGATCTCCAGGCTGCGGCGCGGCAACACCCAGCGCAGCTGCTGGCTTTCCCGCACCCCCAAGCTGCTGCTGTGCTGCCACCAAACCCGGCGCAGGGCTGCAGCGGCTGGGGGATCCACCAGCACCGTCACCAGTTGGCCGGTGCGGCCCTTTTTCATGGCAATGGGTTGGCTGAACACCTCCTTGGCACCGGCCTCCCGCAGGGCCTGGATCAAGAAGGCCAAATCCTCAGCGGTGGCGTCATCGATCTGGGCCTGCTGCTCCAGCACGACTTCTTGGGTTGCGTGATATTGGGTCTCCGGGCGCTGGGTCAGGGGATCCTGGGGAGCAGCTGCCAGGGTGAGGCGCAGCAGGTTGGCCCGATCCAGCTGGCGGCTACCCAGGCCAATGCCGATGCTGGCGGGGATGTGGCTTGGCGCCACCCCAAAGCGATCAGCCCAACAAGCCACGAGGGCCAGCCCTGTCGGGGTGGTGAGTTCGGCCGGGGGAAAGCCCTCCGCACTCGCCAGCTCAACCCCACGCTGGCGGGCGATCTCCAGCACAGCGGGCGCTGGCAGGGGCAAGGGGCCATGGGCCGTGGCCACCGCTCCATGGCCACCCGGGGGCGGGCTGCAGATCAGCTCGCTCACACCGAAATGGAGCAAGCCCGCGCAAACCCCCACCACATCCACCAGGGCATCCACGGCGCCCACCTCGTGGAAATGCACCTGCTCGGGCGGCACCCCATGGACAACCGCCTCGGCTTCCGCCAACAGGCTGAACACCTCCAGCACCTTGGCCTGAAGGGCGGCATCCAGGGGGGCCGCCAGGATTTGTTGCCGCAAATGCCCCCAATGGCGATGGGGCGGGGAGACCTCTCGAAGTTCCACCTCCAGGTGCAGACCCCGCAGACCCGCACTCCGGCGCTCATCCACCACCAGCCGATAGGCCTGGGCCAAGCCCAGGGCCGCGAGGGGGGCATCAATCACCGCCTGCGGCAGGCCTAGATCGAGCAGGGCCGCCAACAACATGTTGCCCGCCAGGCCGGTGGGGCAATCGATCAGGGCCAGCTGGCTCATGGCTTTGGCCGGCTCATCGCCCTAGCCGGGGGGCCGCCTGCAGCAACCGCTCCGCCTCCGCCTCCAGGTCGGCCTGGCGCTGTTTGAGCAGCGTGTCCACTTCCCGGCGGGCCCGGCGTTGCTCCCGCTGGGCCACCGCCACATCCAGTCCCGAGAGGCCCCACAGGCGGCCCAACAGGGCTCGATCGTCCATGCCCCCCACGCTCTCGCCATAGATCAGCTGCTCAGCAGCCATGCCGGCCTGCAGCACCCGGCTCCAGCGGCGCAGGTCCTCCTCGGCGAGTTTGGCGTGGGCCGGTGCTTCGAGGGCCGTGCTGCCATTGGTGTTCAGCCCCGCCCTCAAGCAAGCCAGGCTTCCCACCAACACCGGGCCTGTGGCCATGTTTTCGTGGCCCGCGATCAGGACATGGCCAGCCTCATGGATGGCAATGCGGCGCAGGCGCGCCTCTCCGCCTGGAAGGGCTTCCGCCAAAACGTGGCCCCCCCGGCCCCCAAAACTGGCCGAATCCAGGGTCAAAGCCCCGAGGGATAGGGCGACGGCCAACACAATCCAGGCCGGGGAGACACCGAGCACCGGGCCCACGATGGCGAGCAGGCTCACCACCAAAACCGCCAGTCCTGCCCCCAGCGGCTGCTTCAACGGGAGGGGCGACTGACCGGACTGGGCCGGGAAGCGGCTGCATGGCCAGGGTTGTTGCCCCCACCATCACGAGCGGGTTTGGCATCCCGACCGGGCTTGGCATCGCGGCGGCCCTTACCTCCGCGGGTGCCGCGCTGGGCAACCGGACCGATCACCTCAAACGACTCAAGCTGAAGGTGCTGGCCCTGGCGGCGCAGGTTGAGGGCGACGAAATGGCGCAGATGCTCGAGGGGAACCTCGCCCTTGAGCTGGAGCTTGAAGGGCACGGGCCTGCTGCCATCGGGGCGGGGCTGCTGCCGCACTTTGATGACTAAATCTCCGGTCTCTGGCCGGGTGTAAATCAGCTCACCCCGCACGGAGACATAGTCGTCACCCTCGGGCAATTGGTCACTGGCTCCAGCCTGCTCTCCAGTGGATTCGCCTTCAGCAGGCTCCCCACTGGGTTCGGATTCGGCCAGGGTGCTGGGTTCCCAGACCCCCACCATTTGGAGGTGGAGCCCTTCCTCTTCCTTGGACCGGGGATACACCACCCACAGATGGGGCTCCTCCAGGTTGAGGTGGCGGCGCATCAAGGTGAGCAAACGCCCCAAGACCACAGCTTCAATCTCAACCCCATCGGCTGTGCGAATCAACCCACGGGTGAGTTGCTCGGGATCGGACGGCACATAAACCCCACGCACCACGCCAATGGCCCGGTACTGCATCGGCTCTGTGACCGGTGAAATCGGATGGTGACGCATGGAAGTGAGTGTAGGCGCCCCAATGGCAGTGGTAGTCGGGGCAAACTGGGTACCCAAAGCCATGGGCCTCGCCAATGCCGCTTGCCCTTTCCCGCCCCAAGCTCTGGATTGGCCTGGCCGTGGCCAGCCTGGGCGGGGCCTGCTTGGCCGGGGGCTGGTGGCTGGGGCATCTGCAAAGCGGTGGCCTGGCCACCGATCCCAAGCAACGGGCCCTGGAACGCCAGCTCGAAGGCCTGCAGCAACGCTCCGCCCAGGGAGGGGCCTCAGCGGCTGAGGAGCAACGGCTGCTGGAGCTGCTGATCGCCCTCAACCGCAAGGACGAAGCCCTCAGCCTCTCGGAGCGCCTGGCCGATCAACAACCCGAGCGACCGGCCCTGCGCCTAGTGCTCGCGGAGTTACGACGGGACCAAAACGATCGCAGCGGGGCTGAACGGGAGGTGCGCCAACTGCTCAACCAAAACCCCAACAACACCGAAGCCCTGCAACTGATGGCCCTGCTGCAAGTGGAGAGCGGCAGGGGGGCCCTGGCCGTGAGCCAACTGCAGGCGGCCTTCGATCAAGCCAGCAAACCGGCCCTCAAGCCAGAGGCCCCCAAGCTCGAGGCACCCAAGCCTGAGGTCCTAGACATCGGCCTCCTGCTGGCGAACGTGCTCCAGCGCCAGGGCCAACCAGGCCAGGCCGAAGCCCTACTCATCCGGCTAGCTAACGCCTTCCCCAAGGACCAAACGCCAATCTTGGCCAGGGCCCTGCTCCTGCAGGAACGGGGAAACACCAGCGGGGCCCAGGCCGCCATCGCCCAGGCCAAGGCCCTCAAGCCCGGCAAGGAGGACCCTCGGCTCGATGCCATTGCCGCCGCTTGGGGCCTGGAATCGCTTAAGGGCCCTTCACCTGGGGGGAGCCGCTCTGCAAAGCCGGGGCCGGCGAAGAATCCAGGCCCTTGAGGGCCGAATCCACGGCATCGGAGGGGGAGGTGGCGTCATCCATGGCACTGGATTTACGCAACTTGTTCATCAGCTCAATCGGATTGGCTGTGTTGAAGATCGAACCGCCATCCTGTTTGCCATTGCCGTAATCGAGTTCTTTTTGGAGTTGGGGGCTCCCAGCACTTTGGGCAACCCAATCCGCCTTCTGGGCCAGGGCTGGGGTGGAGGCAGGGCCCCAACCCAGCGCCGTAACCCCAAGCGCCATCCCCCCCAGCAATCGAAGCGTCCTACGGGATGGGCGCAAAGCCATCTCCATCACGTCACCGGGCCTACCTGACAACCCATGCTAGGGGCCCTTGAGACAAGCGGACCGCGGGCCCATGCGCATCGCCACCTGGAACGTGAATTCGGTTCGCACCCGCCTCGATCAAGTGGTGGCCTGGCTGCAGCAGGAGCGCCCCGAGGTGCTCTGCCTGCAGGAAACCAAGGTGACCGATGAACTCTTTCCCCGGGCGGCCTTTGAAGCCCTGGGCTATCAGGTGGTCATCAGTGGGCAAAAGGCCTACAACGGCGTCGCCCTACTCAGCCTGCTGCCCCTCGACGACGTGCAGGTCGGCTTTGATGCCCTGCTTCCCGGCGACCCAGAAGCCCCAGGCTTGAGCGAGCAAAAGCGGGTGATCAGTGCCCTGGTGGATGGGGTGCGGGTGCTCAATCTCTATGTGCCCAATGGTTCCTCCTTGAGCTCGGAGAAATACGCCTACAAACTCGAGTGGCTGGCTTGCCTGCAGCGCTATCTGGCCGTACAGGAGGACCAGGGCGACCCCCTTTGCATGGTGGGCGACTTCAACATTGGTCCGGAAGACCGGGACCTACCCGACCCCAAGCGCCAAACCGGCGGAATCATGGCGAGTCAGGCCGAAAGGGAGGCGCTGCAACTGGTGCTGGGGAATCGACTCAGCGATGTGTTCCGGGTGTTTGAAAGCGATACCGGCCACTGGAGCTGGTGGGACTACCGCTCCGGAGCCTGGGACCGGGACAAGGGCTGGCGGATCGACCACATTTATCTGACCGACGACCTCCTGGGCTGTGCCACGGGCTGCGTGATCCACAAGGCCACCCGGGGCAATGAGCAACCCAGCGACCACGCGCCCGTGGTGGTGAATTTGGCCTGGTCCCTGGACGACGACAGCGACGCCTTGGACGCCTAGTCCAGGGTCCCTGGGAGTGGGATCACGGCCGAAAGGCCTTTGGTTGAAACCAGGATTTAATCAAAACACCACGGCCTCTTCAGGCAGCTGCACCCCTGCAACCTGGAGCTGGGTCATCCGCCTGGAGGACTCAGCGCAGGTGCGGGGAGTGGGGAAAATCTTGCCG
>CANHGA010000019.1 GCA_947460085.1 Synechococcaceae cyanobacterium | reverse complement strand
TCAGCCAGCCGCCCAGGGCCAAATAGGCCGTGGGGAACAGCAGCAGACCAGACCAGCCCACAAATACGAAGCGGTCGCGCTTGAGCCAGTCATCGAGGACGTCGAACCATCCCCGTGCTGCTGGCGCGCGCCCTACAGCGATCGTCATGAGAAAGCGCCTTCATGAAGCGTTACATGCCGAGCGTAAGGGGTAAACGTTGCTCCTGCGACACCAGCCCCATCGACTAAGCAGAAGTACTCAATGGCGCGTCCCAAGCAGCGGGCTTTCGGCAGCGCTTCTTTGGGTGATTCGCCAAAGTGGGGTCCCAGGCCGCTTGTTTGGTCGCACCCCCCATCCCCATGTACGTCATCGAGCTCTCGCTCAAGCTCAGCCCCATGCCCGTTGCGGTGCAGCGCAAGGAACTGGCCGATGCCCAGGCGCTCTACGCCACGGTGAAATCCGCCATCGAACACGGCGGCCCCAAGCTGCTCGAGCTCACCTGCGAGAAGGAAGAGGACAAGCAAATCAGCCTGCTCACCAGTGAGGTGGTGGCCGTTCAGATCTACGAAAAGTCGGCCATGGGCGCGGGCAGCAAGCGTCCTGGCTTCAGCTTCGAGAGCTAGGTGGCGCCCCCGGCTCCCCTCACGGTGGAGCGGCTGGGCTTCGCCTGGCCCAATGGCCGCACCGCCCTGGCCCATTGCAGCTTCCAGATCCCCAAGCCCGGGCTTTGGATGCTGGTGGGCAGCAATGGCAGCGGCAAGAGCACCCTGCTGCGGCTGATCGCTGGGCTTTTGACGCCGCGCTCTGGCCAGATCTCCACGCCCCTCAAGGCCGCCCTGGTGTTTCAAAACCCGGATCACCAGTTGCTGCTGCCCAGTTGCAGCAGCGAGCTGTTGCTCGCCCTGCCGGAAGGCCTCAGCCCAAACGAACGCAGCGATCGCATCCACACCGCCCTGGAGCAGGTGGGTCTCTCGGGCCTGGCCCAGCGGCCCATCCACACCCTCAGTGGCGGCCAAAAGCAGCGGCTGGCGATTGCCGGAGCCCTGGCCAGCCAGGCCAGCCTGCTGCTCCTGGATGAACCCACCGCCCTGCTCGATCCCTCCAGCCAAAGCGACGCCCTCGAGCTGGTCCACCAACTCAGCCACCGCGCCGAGCAACCACTCACCGCCCTGTGGATCACCCACCGGCTCGAGGAACTGCAGCGCTGTGATGGCGCCGCCGTGATGGAAGAGGGCCACATGGGGCCCTGGCAGAGCGGTCAGGCCCTTGCCCAACAACTGGCCCCCTTGCAGAGCGGCCGGGCCGAAGGGTAAGTTCTTCAGGCCGGTTCGCCGGTAGCTGCATTCCTCGGTAGCTCAGCGGTAGAGCGATCGACTGTTAATCGATTGGTCGCAGGTTCGAATCCCGCCCGGGGAGCTTTTGTCAGCCCTAAAGAACCGCATCCATACCTGGGTGCGGTTTTTTTTGGCAACAATCACAACAAGCAACCCTAAAGAGAAGCTGAAGATCCCGCTGCGGTCCGGCTGTCTCCCCTGGTGCCCCAGCAAGCCCCAATCCACTGGCATCACTGGCCTGGCCAGCCCCCTTCGGCCAGGCTCCGGTGGGTTTTCCCCGGGTTGATCGATTGCACCAGCCTGGAAGATGGGCCGTGCGTCGTTTGCTGTCGCCCCTGTTGCCCTGCCGCATTTCAGCCAAAGTGATGCCATGAAGCCCTGCATCCTGCTGATCGAAGACGACAGCGACATGCGCGACCTGGTGGCTGGCCACCTGGAGCATGGCGGCTTTGATGTGCACCGCGCCGATGACGGCATCAAGGGCCAGGCCCTGGCCTTCCAATACTGCCCAGATCTGATCCTGCTGGATCTGATGCTGCCCAAGGTGGATGGCATCACCCTGTGCCAGCGGCTCCGCCGCGAGGAGCGCACCGCCAAGATCCCGATCCTGATGCTCACGGCCCTGGGCGGCACCAAGGACAAGGTGAGTGGCTTCAACTCCGGCGCCGACGACTACCTCACCAAACCCTTCGACCTCGAGGAGCTGATGGTGAGGGTCAAGGCGCTCCTGCGCCGCAGCGACCGGGCCCCCCTCTCCACCAAGCACAACGAAATCCTTAGCTACGGCTGCCTCACCCTGGTGCCCGAGCGCTTTGAGGCGATCTGGTTCGATGCCGCCGTGCGGCTCACCCACCTGGAATTCGAGCTGCTGCACTGCCTGCTCCAGCGCCACGGCCAAACCGTGGCTCCCTCCCTGATCCTCAAAGAGGTGTGGGGCTACGAACCCGACGACGACATCGAAACGATCCGGGTCCATGTGCGGCACTTGCGCACCAAACTCGAGCCCGATCCCCGCAAGCCGCGCTTCATCAAAACGGTCTACGGGGCCGGGTACTGCCTCGAGCTGCCTAATGGCTCGACCGTGCCAACTCCAGCAACGCCACTTCCCATGCCAGTCGAGGCTGAACGTAGGCCTTGAGGTGGCTGCGCAGTTTTTCGAGGCGGCGCAGTTTTTCGAGGCGGCATCTCAGAGGCATTTGAGCGGGGGCGGGAGCTTGGCGCCACAGCACCAATTGCCACCAATCCAGTAGCCAAAGCTGCTGCTCGCCATCGAGGGCTTCGCAGAGATCCCGGGCCAATTCCAAGGCCGCCAGGGGTTCCGGTGGCCCCTGGGCCAGGCCCCGCAGGCGATCGGCCATCCCTTCGGGCAGGGTTTGCCACTGCTGGCGATGGGCCAGCAGGGCGCCCGGTGACCCCGCCGCCAGTTCCACCAGCTCGAGCGGATCGCCATCTCCATCGCCATCTCCAGGCCCGGCCCCTGGCGCCCCAGAGCCCGCCAACACCTCCAGCATCAAGGCCGGGGCCAGGCGGGCAAAGGGAATCTGCTGGCAGCGGGAGCGAATCGTGCTGAGCAGCTGCTCTGGGGCCGCCGTGAGCAAGATCAGCAGGCCATCGCCAGGTTCCTCCAGGGTTTTCAGCAGGGCATTGGCAGCTCCTTCCGCCATGGCCTCAGCCCCCTCCAGCACCACCAAACAACCGGGGGCCTCCACCGCCCGACGGGCCAGAAAGCGCGACACGTCGCGAATCTGCTCCAACCGCAGTTGGGGGGCGGCCCGGCGGCTCACCCCCAGCTCGGCAGCCTTCGAAGCCGGCACCAGCTGGCCCTTCTCGGAATAGGTGGGCTCCACCCAGAGCAGGTCGGGATGGTTGCCCTCCTCCAGACGGCGGCGAAGGGCTGGCGAACCGGTTGGGCCCGCCAACACCCCCTCCAAAAAACGCAGGGCCGCCCGGCGCCGGCCCACCCCATGGGGGCCCGCAAACAGATAGGCCGGCGCCAGCCGCTGGTGCTTGAGCGCCGCATCAAGAAGGGCAACCGCCTGGTTTTGGCCGACCAGATCGGCAAACAGACCACTCATCGGCCGGGGCCTGGCAAACCGCCCAGCTGCTGCTCCACCAAAGCCCGGCAGGCCCCACGCACCTGCTCTGGCGATTGGCTGGCATCCACCCGGTGCCAGGCCCGCTGGGCAGCTAAGGCCGCAAAGCCCTCGGCCACCCGCTGCAGAAAGGCCTGGCCACTGGCTTCAATCCGGTCGGCGGGTCGATCACCGCGGCGGCGCATCGATTCCGCCAGGGGCACATCCAGCCAGAGGGTGAGATCGGCCGCCAGCCCACCGGTGGCGATGGCTTCCAGCTGGCCGATCAGCGCCATCGACAGGCCCCGGCCATGGCCCTGATAGGCCGCGGTGGATCCGGCAAAGCGATCACTGAGCACCCAGTCGCCCCGCTCCAGGGCCGGACGGATGGTCTGCTCCACGTGCTGGGCCCGGTCCGCCGCATAGAGCAGCAACTCAGCCGTGGGCTCCGGGGCCGCCTCGCCCGGGGGGTGGAGCAGCAGCTGGCGCAGGGCCTGGCCCAGGGCGGTACCCCCCGGTTCGCGGGTCACCAGTAGGGCAGCGCCGGGGGCCATCAGACCACTGCTGGGCAGCCAATCACGCAACGCCTGCAGCTGGGTGGTTTTGCCGCAGCCATCAATGCCCTCGAGCACCACAAACCGGCCGCTTGGCACCTGGTTTTATCCCTGCTGATGGGGCCCATCCTGCAGCAACAGGGCATTGCCAACCACCGTGATCGAACTCAACGCCATCAACAGGGCCGCGTAGGGCGGGGTGAGCAGCACCCCAAAGCCCGGCAGCAACACCCCCGCCGCGATCGGCAACACGATCAGGTTGTAGCCAAAGGCCCAGGCCAGGTTTTGGCGCACCTTGGCCATGGTGCGCCGGGCCAGGCGCAACGCCGCCAGCACCCCCTGCAAACGGTCCCCCAGCACCACCAGATCGGCGGTGTCCTGGGCGATCTGGGTGCCCGTACCCACGGCAATGCCGAGATCGGCCGCGGCCAAGGCAGGGGCATCGTTGATGCCATCACCCACCATCGCCAAGGTGCCGCGATGGGCAAAAGCTCCAATGCGCTCCAACTTTTGCTCGGGGCGCAGTTCCCAGGCCAATTCCTCGTTGTGCAGGCCCAGCAGGGCGCCCAGCCGTTCCACCGGCTGGCGCCGATCCCCACTCAGCAACCCCAGTTGCAGGCCCATGGCCCGCAGCTCCCCCAACACCCGCTGGGCATCGGGGCGCGGCGAATCTTGAACCGCCACCAAACCCATCAAGCCCGCCGGGCCGCCAATCGCCAACACCGTGGCGCCCTGGAGCTCAAGCCGGGTTTGGCACGCCATGGCATCGAGGTCGTCGTCGGCCTGCACCCAGGCCAAGCGACCCACCCGAAAACGCTCCCCAGCCACCAGCCCTTCCACCCCTTCGCCCGCCACGGTGCGGGACTCGGTGGCCGCCAGCAGCGGCAGCTCCAGGCGATGGGCCTCCTGCTGGATCGCGTAGGCCAAGGGATGGCGGGTACTGGCCTCCAGGCTGGCGGCCAGCTGCACCACCCGCTCGGCTGCCGTGGCCCCAAACGGCTGCACCCCAATGACCAGGGGCCTGCCCACGGTGAGGGTGCCGGTTTTATCGAACAGCACCGCCCCCAACCGGGAGGCCGCCTCAATCGCATCGCCGCCCCGGAACAGCAGGCCCGAACGGGCCGCCAGCCCCGAACCCACCGTCATGGCCGTGGGCGTGGCCAAGCCCAGGGCGCAGGGACAGGCCACCACCAACACCGAAATGGCCAATTGCAGGGCCAAGGCGAGGGGGGTATCGGCGCTCGATCCGAGCACCCCATGGGCCATGGGGCCCATCTCATGGGCAACCTGACGCACCAGCACCTGGGGCCAGAGGCGCGCTCCCCATTGCCACCAGAAGACAAACGTGGCGATGGCCAGGGCCAATACAAACAGGGTGAAGCGCCCCGCCACCTGATCCACCAACCGCTGAATCGGGGCCTTGCGGGCCTGGGCCTGCTCCACCAGATGGATGATCCGGGCAATGGCGCTGTCGCCGCCAGAGCGCCGCACCTCGAGCTCTAGGGGGGCTTCCAAATTGAGGCTGCCCGCCGCCAATTCCGTGCCCACCTCGGCCTGCAAGGGCAGGGGTTCGCCGGTGAGGCCCGACACATCCACCGCCGAAGCCCCGGCCAACACCACCCCATCCACCGGCACCCGATCCCCCGGCAGCAGCTGCACCCGGTCCCCCGGCCGCAGGCCCCCCACCCGCACCTGGCGCGGCGGGCCCCCATCCATCAGCAACAGGGCCGTATCCGGTTGCAGGGCAGCCAGCTGCTCCAGGGCACGGCCGGTGCGAAAGCGGGCCCGATCTTCTAAAAACCGGCCCAGCAGCACAAAGCCGAGCAACAGCACCGGCTCATTGAAAAAGCAGGGCCAGCCGGTTTCGGGCCATAGGAAGGCCACCAGGCTGGCCAGGTAGGCACTGATCACCCCCAGGCCCACCAGGGTGTCCATGGTGGGCACCCCAGCCCAGGCCGACCGCATCCCCCGCACCAGGATCGGGCGCCCCGGACCCAGCAGCACCACGGTGGCCACCAGGGCGTGGAAGCGCACGTCCGCCAGCAGGGTCGCCGCCGGGGGAGGGATCACCCCTTCCAGGGCCAAATGGCCGAGCACCGACACCAGCAGCAGGGCCAAGGCCACCACCAGTTGGCGCCATTGCTGCCACCAATGCCGCTGCTGGAGCAACTCCCGGCGGGAGGCCACCTCCTGGCCCGCCTCGCGCAGGGTGGCCTGGTAGCCCAAGCCGGCCAGGGCCTGCTTGAGGCGCGGCAAAGCTTCGCCCTGCTCAGCCAGCACGAGCTCTGGGTCGAGCTGCACCCAGGCGGTTCGGGTGAGCAAATTCACGCTGGCTTGCTGCACCCCGGGCTGCTCCAGCAGCCGCTTTTCAACAGCCCGCACGCAGCTGCCGCACTTCATGCCCTCGATTTCCAGCAAGAGGGGCTCGAGCACGGGCAAGCCAACGGTCAAAAACTGAGCGAAGGCTAGGCAGATCGGCGAGGATGGGCCCCATTGCTCTGCCTACCGCCGGTGCCCCGCTCCCAACGCAACGACAACTTCATCGACAAGAGCTTCACGGTGATGGCAGACCTGATCCTCAAGGTGCTGCCTACCAACCGGCGCGCCAAGGAAGCGTTCGCCTATTACCGCGACGGCATGAGCGCCCAGGCCGATGGCGAGTACGCCGAAGCCCTCGAGAACTACGAGGAAGCCCTCACGCTTGAGGACGACCCCAATGACCGGGCCTTCATCCTCTACAACATGGCCCTGGTGTACGCCAGCAATGGCGAACACCAGAAGGCCCTCGACCAGTACACCCAAGCCCTGGAGCTCAACAGCAAGATGCCCCAGGCCCTCAACAACATGGCCGTGATTCACCATCACCTCGGCTCGATTGCCGAAGAGAAAGGTGAGGCCGATGAAGCCGACCGCTGCTTCGACCAGGCGGCCGATTTCTGGGGGAAAGCCATTCGGCTGGCACCGAACAACTACATCGAGGCCCAAAACTGGCTGAAAACCAGTGGCCGCGGTGCGGTCGACGTGTACTTCTAACGGCCTTACGCCCGATCGTCTGCGGGGTTCACCCCAAGGGCGGCCACCAGGGCGGCGGCCACCGTGCTGGCCTCCAGGAGCTGGAGGCCCAAGCCTGCGGCCACCTTGGCCAGGCCCGTGCCCTTGGGCACCACGGCCCGGGTAAAGCCCAGCCTGGCCGCTTCGCCCAGGCGCAATTCCAGCTGGCCCACGGGGCGCAGCTGGCCGCCTAGGCCCAATTCCCCCACCAGCACCGTGCCTGGCGGCATGGTGAGGTCGCGGTAGCTGGCCACCACCGCCGCGGCCACGCCCAGGTCTGCCGCCGGCTCCTCCACCTCCAGCCCCCCGGCCACCGCCAGGTAGCAATCGAAGCGGGAGAGGGGCAGGCCCAGGTGCTTTTCCAGCACCGCCAGGATCTGGTGCAAGCGATTGGTGCCGATGCCCGTGGCGGTGCGGCGCGGGCTGGCGTAGCTGGTGGTGCTCACCAGCGACTGCAACTCCACCACCAGGGGCCGGGTGCCCTCGCAGGCCACGATCGTGGCCGTGCCGGCGCTGGGTTCATCGCCACCGAGGAACAACTCGCTGGGGTTGGTGACCTCAGCCAAGCCCCGGTCGCGCATTTCGAACACCCCCAACTCGTGGGTCGCGCCAAAACGATTTTTGGCCGCCCGCAGCAGGCGGTGGCTAGCAAAGCGATCCCCCTCAAAGGTGAGCACCGCATCCACCAGGTGCTCGAGCACCTTGGGGCCCGCCAGCATGCCCTCCTTGGTCACATGGCCCACCAGCAGCAGGGCGGTGTTCTGGCGTTTGGCAATCCGGGCCAGGGCCGCAGCGCACTCGCGCACTTGGGCCACCGAGCCCGGGGCACTGCCAAGCTCCGCGTCGTGCAGGGCCTGGATGCTGTCGATGATGGCCACCGCTGGCCTTAGGGCCTCAAGTTCCTGCAGCACCAACTCCAGGTCGGTTTCGGCTAGCAGCTGAAAATCAGCCCCCAGGTTTTGAGCTTCAGCTCCCGTGACCTCTTCTCCGGAAACCTCAGCCAGCCGGCGCCAGCGCAGCTTCACCTGCTGGGCCGATTCCTCCGCACTCACGTAGAGCACCGAGGTGCGCCCAGCCATGGAGCGGCAGCTCTGCAGCAGCAAGGTGGATTTACCGATGCCGGGATCCCCGCCCAGCAACACCAAAGAGCCCGGTACCAGCCCCCCACCCAAGACCCGGTCAAATTCGCCGTAGCCCGTGGCCAGGCGCTGCAAGGGCCGCTCCCCCACCGATTGGATCGGCTCCGAGCGCTTCGGCTGCCCCGCCCCTGCCTGCGCCGGGTTGGCCACGGGGCGCCGCCGCCGGCTATCGGCAGCTGGGGCGGCCGTCTGCAGCTGTTCCACCAGGCTGTTCCAGCTGCCACAGCTGGAACATTTGCCAAAAAATTGACGGGTTTGGGCCCCGCAACTGGTGCAAACAAAAACGGAGCTGGATTTAGCCACAGAGGGTGGGCCCTGGCGAAGGAAATCAGTAAGGACATCGGGAATGGGACCGCCGTTCTATGAAGAAAAATGGCGTTCGGTGAACTGTTTGCCCCTCAAGACATTTCAGTGGTCTGAACCGATGTAGCAGCAGGGCTGCGGCGATGACGGCTTCCGCCCCCGCAAAAGAAACCATCCTTGTTGTCGACGACGAGGCCAGCATCCGCAGGATTCTGGAAACCCGGCTTTCCATGATTGGCTACAAGGTGGTCACCGCCTGCGACGGCGTCGAGGCCCTGGAGCTGTTTCAAAGCACCAACCCCGACCTGGTGGTGCTCGACGTGATGATGCCCAAGCTCGATGGCTACGGCGTTTGCCAGGAGCTGCGCAAGGAATCGGACGTGCCGATCGTGATGCTCACCGCCCTCGGCGATGTGGCCGACCGCATCACCGGCCTTGAACTGGGCGCCGACGACTATGTCGTCAAACCCTTCAGTCCCAAGGAACTCGAAGCCCGCATCCGCTGCGTCCTACGCCGGGTGGACAAGGATTCGGTGGCTGGCCTCCCCAACTCCGGCGTGATCCAAGTGGGGGATCTCCGCATCGACACCAACAAGCGTCAGGTGTACAGCGGTGACGAGCGCATTCGCCTGACCGGCATGGAATTCAGCCTGCTGGAACTGCTGGTCAGCCGCTCCGGAGAACCCTTTAGCCGTGGGGAAATCCTCAAGGATGTGTGGGGCTACACCCCCGAGCGTCATGTCGATACACGGGTGGTGGATGTGCATATTTCCCGGCTGCGCTCCAAACTGGAAGCCGACCCTGCCAATCCCGAGCTGATCCTCACGGCTCGGGGCACTGGCTACCTGTTCCAACGCATCGTTGACGCCGTTGTCTCCGAAGGAGCCTGATTTCTCCCCCACCAGCCCCAAGCGAGCCAAACCCAGCCGGGCGATCCGACGGCTGGTGATTTGGTACCGGCGCAATGCCGCCGTTACCAGCCTGGTGGACACGGCCACCTCGGCCGCAAACACCGCCGGCAGCATGGCTGGATCCGTTGCGGGAGTTGCCGGGTCCGTGGCCGGCGCTGCCGTCTCAGGGGCGGGATCGGTGGCTGGAGCGGCCGTTTCCGGCGCAGGCTCCATGGCCGGCGCCGTGCTCCAACCCCTGGTCTTTGACCCCCTACGCCGCCTGCAACAGGGCAGTGGCCACGATGGCTCCATCAACGACGCCGACCGCCTCTGGGTGGCCGTTGATGGCATGGGCGGCGATTTCGCCCCGGGCCCCATCCTGGAGGGCTGCCTGCGCGCCGTGGAGTTGCTCCCTCTGCGGGTGCGGTTTGTGGCCGAAGAGGCTCGCCTGCACCAGGCCGTAGCCGCCATGGGGCTCAAGGAGGAGCTCGCCACCGCCGTCGAACGCAACCTGATCGAAATCATCCCCAGCGGCCCGTCGGTGGGGATGGATGAGGAAGCCACGGTGGTGCGCAAAAAGCGCGACGCCAGCATCAACATGGCCATGGACCTGGTCAAAGAAGGCCGGGCCACGGCCGTCTATTCGGCCGGCAATTCAGGCGCGGTGATGGCCTCCGCCATCTTCCGGCTGGGGCGGCTCAAGGGCATTGATCGCCCGGCCATTGGCGCCCTCTTCCCCACCCGGGATCCGGCCCAGCAGGTGCTCGTGCTGGATGTGGGCGCCAACATGGATTGCAAAGCCACCTACCTGCACCAGTGGGCCCTGCTCGGCAACATCTACAGCCGCGATGTGCTGCAGGTGAAGCAACCCCGCATTGGCCTGGTCAACATTGGCGAAGAGGAATGCAAGGGCAACGAGCTCTGCCTCAAGACCTACCCCCTGCTCGCCGCGGAGCAGCGCTTTGTGTTTGCGGGCAACTGCGAAGGTCGCGACGTGCTGTCAGGCGAGTTCGACGTGGTGGTCTGTGACGGCTTCACCGGCAACGTGCTGCTGAAATTCCTTGAATCGGTGGGCAGCGTCCTGCTGGATGTGATCAAGGAAGAGTTGCCCCGGGGCCGGCGCGGCAAGGTGGGCTCGGCCTTCTTGATCAACAACCTGCGCCGGATTAAAAAGCGCCTCGACCATGCCGAACACGGCGGCGCCCTGCTGCTGGGCGTTGATGGGGTCTGCGTAATCGGCCATGGCAGCAGCAAGGCCCTGTCCGTGCTCAGCGCCCTGCGCCTGGCCCACTCCGCGGCCAACCATGGGGTCATGGCCAACCTGCATGCCCTCAGTGCAAGCGCACCTGTGGTTGACTGAGCCCACTTCTGGCCGGCTCCCGTGTCGCTTGGCGGCGTTGCACAACCAGCACCTGGCCTCCTCCCTTGGGGGATGGCCCTGGTGGGCAGCGGCAGTGCCGTTCCAGCCGCCAGCATCACCAACACCCAGCTGAGCGGCCGGGTTGAGACCAACGACGAGTGGATCCGCACCCGCACCGGCATTGGGGCCCGCCGGGTTGCCGGGCCCGAGGAATCCCTCACCACCTTGGCCACCCGCGCTGGCCAGGCAGCCCTGGATCACGCGGGCTGGCGGGCTGAGGACCTGGATCTGATCCTGCTGGCCACCTCCAGCCCCGACGACCTCTTCGGCACAGCGCCGCGCATTCAAGGGGCGCTTGGAGCCACCAAGGCCGTGGCCTTCGATCTCACTGCGGCCTGCAGCGGGTTTCTCTTTTCCCTGATCACCGCCAACCAGTACCTGGCCACGGGGGCGATGCGCCGGGCCCTGGTGATTGGTGCCGACCAGCTGAGCCGCTGGGTCAACTGGGACGACCGCAGCACCTGCGTGCTGTTTGGCGATGGCGCCGGCGCCGTGGCCGTGGAAGCCTGCCCAGCCCCTGAAACGGGCCTGTTGGGCTTTCGCATGCGCTCCGATGGCAGCCGCAATGGATGCCTCACCCTGGCCCAAACCAACATCCATGAACCCCTCCTGGATGGCCTCTCGGCCCAAAAAGGGGGCTTCGCCCCGATCCAGATGAATGGCCAGGAGGTTTACAAGTTCGCGGTGCGGGAAGTGCCGGCAATCCTGGCCGAGTTGCTGGAGGCCACCGGCACCTCGCCCGAGCAACTCGACTGGCTGCTGTTGCACCAGGCCAACCAGCGCATCCTCGATGCGGTGGCCCAGCGCTTTTCCATGCCCCAAGAGCAGGTGCTCAGCAACCTGGCCCACTACGGCAACACCTCGGCCGCCACGATCCCGCTGATGCTGGATGAGGCGGTGAAGGATGGCCGGGTGCAACCGGGCCACCTGTTGGCAAGCAGTGGCTTTGGCGCTGGCCTGAGCTGGGGTGGTGCCCTGCTGCGCTGGAGCGGGCCCTAATCTCCTGCCGACCGTTACAGCAACAGCTCCATGGGGATTGCCTGGGTGTTTCCTGGCCAGGGTTCGCAGAAGGTGGGCATGGCCGACGGCCTCCTCGATCTCCCTGGGGCGTTGGCGTGCTTTCGCCAAGCGTCCGATCTGCTGGGCCGCGACCTACTCGCCATTTGCCAGGGCCAGGCCACTGGTGAGCTGAGCGAGCTCAACGACACCCGCAACACCCAGCCCGCCCTCTTTCTGATCGAAAGCCTGCTGGCCAGCCAGCTACAAGCCCAGGGCCGCTGCCCCTCGCTGGTGGCCGGTCACAGCCTTGGTGAATTGGTGGCGCTCCATGTGGCCGGGGTGTTCGATTTCGCCACGGGCCTGGCCTTGATGCAGAAGCGCAGCAACTTGATGGCCGCCGCCGGGGGTGGGGCCATGACCGCAGTGATGGGCTTTGATCGCAGCCAACTGGACCAGCTCGTGGGGGCCACCGCAGGGGTGGTGATTGCCAACGACAACAGCAGCGCCCAGGTGGTGCTCTCCGGCAGCCCGGAAGCCGTGGCCGCCGTGGCCAGCCAACTCACCTGCAAGCGCGCCATCCCCCTGGCGGTGAGCGGGGCCTTCCACTCCCCCTTCATGGCCGATGCCGCCCAGGCCTTTGCCCAGGAGCTCGAAACGGTGCCCTTTGCCGATGCCCAGGTTCCGGTGCTGAGCAACACCGATCCCACTCCCACCACCAGCGGCGCAGCCCTCAAGGCCCGGCTGATCCAACAAATGACCACGGGGGTGCGGTGGCGCGAAACCATGGAGCAGTTCACGGCCCTGGGCATCGATACCGCCGTGGAGATCGGCCCCGGCGCCGTGCTGAGCGGCTTGATCAAGCGCAGTTGCGAGGGGATCGCCACGGCCCAGGTGGCCAATGCCGGTGACCTAGGCCAATGAACCGTCCCGTTGCCGCGGTGAAGCGGGCCCTGCGGCGCCGCAAACCGGCTGAGCCCCCCGCCCTGCTCAACAGCCCCAAGCCCAGCCTCACCTACCGCTTGATCAGCTACCTGCTGGTCTTTCCGGTGTACCGGTTGCTGTTTCGGGGCCGCACCTTGGGCAATGGCAACGTGCCCATGGATGGCGCCGTCGTGGTGGTGGCGAACCACGGATCCCACCTCGATCCACCCCTGCTGGGCCATGCCCTGGGGCGCCCGGTGGCCTTCATGGCCAAAGCCGAACTGTTCAAAGTTCCGCTGCTGGGGGGGATTATCCGGGCCTGTGGCGCCTACCCCGTGGCCAGGGGCGCCAGCGATCGGGAGGCCATCCGCACCGCCACCGATCGGCTGCTCGAGGGCTGGGCCATCGGCGTGTTCATCGACGGCACCCGCCAAGGCGATGGCCGGGTCAACAATCCCCAAGCTGGCGCGGCCCTGCTGGCAGCCAGGTCCGGCGCACCCCTGTTGCCGGTGGCGATCATCAATAGCCACCGGG
Source organism: Synechococcaceae cyanobacterium (assembly GCA_947460085.1). Lineage (GTDB taxonomy): Bacteria > Cyanobacteriota > Cyanobacteriia > PCC-6307 > Cyanobiaceae > Cyanobium_A. The sequence goes on along the minus strand of CANHGA010000019.1, from coordinate 2,767 downwards.
CCCTAGGGCCCGGCAAGGGCGGCATCCGGCTGGTGCCGATCCAAATCCGCATTGGCACCCCCATCCAGCCGCCGGCCTCGCGCAAGCGGCCCGACCTGGACCTGGCCACCGAGGCCTGTCAGCGGCAAATCAACGCCCTCTTGGATCAGGGCCTGATCGGACCCCATTCCCCCCAAACCCTCCTCCCATCGGGCCCCGATCAGGACGTCAGCTAATTGCCCATCCAGCTGCGGATGTCGCGGCCGGTGAGCACCCAGAGCACGGCCCGGGCGCCATCGCCCCACACCTTGCCCTGGCTCTCCTGGTAGCAACGGTCGCCACAGGGCACCGGCACCGGGGTGAGCTGGATACCCCGACTGCCGGCAACGATCCGTCCCACCAGCAGGGCCCTCGCCATGTGGTCGCTGCTGGTGACAAGGAGGGCATGGCGAATGCGGGCCCGCTGCAGCTCATCCACCAGGGAGGTGAAATTGGTGAGGGTGTCGTGGGCCCGGTAATCGAGCTGCACCTGGTGGGCTGGCAGGCCTTCCCGCTGCTGGAACAGCCAACGGGCGTACTCGGGATTGCTGCCCCCGGTGACCACCACGGGCAGGCCATCCTGCTGGGCCAACTCGGCCCCCCTCTGCTCCCGGTCCACATCCCCCCCCAGCACCAGGATCATCTGGGGAGGGGGGACAGCCGGCCACCACCAGCCCCGGGACAGCCACAGCAAGCCAGCGGCCCCAGCCATGAGCGCCACCCGCTTCACCGGGCTTTTGCGCCTTGGCCGGCGGGGGGGTACGCGCACCCCCGAGGGGCGGCGGGGGGCGTTGCGTCGGGGGGCTTTGGGACGGGGAGCAGCCACGGCCCTCAGGCCTCCCCCACCGGGGAGGTGGGATAGAGGGGCAACACCGGCTGCCAGGGCGCCTCGATGCCCGCAGAGGCCGCCAGGCAGGCCAGGTGGGCCAACTGGTCCACATCGGCAGGTAACTCCGGGATGGCGGCCTGCTGGGGCCCGGCCGGCAACTCCGAAGCGCTCGCGTAGAGCTTGGGGGCCACCAATTCCTCCATGCCACCCCAGGCATCGGAATTGAAGCCAGGGGCGCTCGGGCCATAACAACCGGCCACCACCCCCCGGCGCGGCAAGGTCTGGACCAACCAGGTGGGCTCCTGCAGCTGCAGCCGCCGGGCAATCAGCAGAAAACTACCCACCCCATCGAGGGGCACCCCGAGCTGCTCGGCCAGGGTGCGGGCCATCACCACCGTCAGCCGGGTACCCGTAAATCCCCCTGGGCCAAGGGCCACCGCCAACCGGCCAATCTGCGGCCACTGCTCTGCAGGCAACACCGCTTCCACCGCATTGAAGAGCTGGTTGGAGAGGGCACGGCCCAGGGGGAACGCCTGGCTGCGGAGCGCAGGCATGCCAGCGCAAGCACCCTGGCCATCAAGGGAGGCCACCCCAACGCCAAGCACCTCGCTGGAGCTGTGCAAGGCCAAGACCAAGCTCATGGCCGCGCTCTCATGACGGCAGCACTACCCCTGGCCTCAGGCGCTGCCAGCGGCCAGGCTCGGCAAGAAAACTGGCGCACGCGCGCACATCCCATTCCACGCCGACTCCACCCGCCGGTAGATCTTGCACCTGCACGTGAATTCTTGGCTCCGTGGGGCTGAAATCGGGCCCAGCGGTGAGATGGTCCACGCCGTGCTGGCGTTCCACCGCGTGGTAGGCCTGACATCGGTCGACCCAGTGGCAATCCACGCAGATGCACATGCCGCCGCAGCTACACCAGAACCCCATTCTGGCGGGCCAACTGCTCGAGCGCCTCAATCCTGGGGGCTGGCCCCTCCCCCCCGGGGCCTTCCCCCAGGGCACCACCCTGGTGGGAGGGGCCGTGCGGGATGCCCTGCTCAATCGGCTGGGGCCGCGCCCGGATCTGGACCTGGTGGTGAGCGGTGATGCGATTGGGTTTGCCAGAGCAGCCTCGCGCCGCTGGGGGGGCACCTGCGTGGTGCTGGATGCGGACCACGGCATCGCCCGCCTGGTGATTCAGGGCTGGACCATTGACCTGGCCACCCAAGAGGGGGGCAGCCTGGAAGCGGATTTGGGGCGGCGGGATTACACGGTCAATGCGATTGCCCTGCCCCTGGAAGAGGGCGCAAGCCTGGTGGATCCCACCGGCGGCCTGGATCATCTGCAAAGGGGCCAGCTGGTGGCCGTGCAGGAAGCCAATTTGGTGGCCGATCCCCTGCGGCTGCTCCGGGGGCTGAGGCTGGCCACGGAACTGGGCTTTGCCCTGGAGCCCCAAACGCAGGTTTGGATCGAACGCCACGCCGCCTTGCTGGGCAGCGTGGCCGGCGAACGGGTGCTGGCGGAGCTGGAAAAATTGGCGGCCGCCCCCGAAGGTCACCGCGGGCTGCAGGCCTGCCAAGCCATGGGGCTGCTCAAACCCTGGGGCGCCGATCCCTTGGCCCAGGCCAGCCTGCAGGAGCTATCGGAGCCAAACGCCCGGGCCCGGGGCCTGGGCAGCGAAGAGCTGGGCTGGGCCCTACCCCTGGCCCGCCTAGCGGCCCTCTTTGGCAGGCAAGCCCTGGATGGGCTCCGCAGCAGTCGGCGCCTGCAACAGCGCTGCCACGCCCTGCGCCATTGGCAGGCCGTGGGCCCCAGCGGGCAGCTCAGCGAAACCGATCAGCTGCGCTTGCACCAGGAGCTGGAGGCCGACCTCCCGGCCCTGCTCCTGCTCTGGCCTGAAGCCTCGGCCCAGGCCGCCCTCGTTCGGTGGCGCGATCC
>CANHGA010000018.1 GCA_947460085.1 Synechococcaceae cyanobacterium | reverse complement strand
GGACAGGCCCCGGGTTGAGCGACGGTATTCGCCGCAGGCCTTGGCCGCCCGCCACTCCTCCGCCAGGGCCAAGTGATAAATCCATTGGGGCGAACGCCAGGCCTGGCGCTGGGCCCAGGGCGGAGCCATCACCGCTGCCAACTCCGGCCCCTCCTCAAAACGCTGCAGCCAGCGCCGCAGATGGTCCAGGCCCCCATGCCGATCAAACCGATTGGGATCGGCCAAACGCCATTGGCGCACAAACGGCAGCACCGCCCAATCCAGCCAGCTGGGTTGATCGCCCAGCAACCAACCTTTGGCCAGCTGGAGATTCCATTCGCGCAGGATGGCAACCGCCGCGGCGCCGTGGTGCTCGCCATCGACGCCTGGGTAACGATCGGGATATTTGAACCGGTCGAGATGGTGCTTGAACGGCCCATCGTTTTGGAGCAAGAGCGGATGGGCGAGCTGGTCGTTCGACTGGTCAGCGGACTGGTCTGCGGCCTGGTCTGAGGGCAGAGCTAACGCCCATTGCATGATCTCCATGCTTTCAGCCAAGACCGAGCCATCGGTGAGCTCGAGCAGGGGAACCGTGGCCTTGGCCGATCGCTCCAGGAGCTCCGGGGGTTTGGCCTTGAGGCTCACCTCCCGCAACTCAAAATCCTGGCCAGGGCTCATCCCAGCCCCAAGCAGGGCCAAACGGGCCCGCATCGCATAGGGGCAGCGGCGAAAGCTATAGAGAATCGGCCGGGGCAGCTCAGCCGGCATCAAACACCTTGCCGATATGCAGTTCGCCCCGTTGCTTGGCGAGGCCAATCTGGCGCTGGCGCTCGGCAAACCGGGCCCGATCGTCGTTGCCGTGCTCACCGATGCAATGCAGGCAACTCACCCCTTCGACATAGCTGGGCTCTTGGCGATCAGCGACAGTGAGGGGTTTGCGGCAGGCATGGCACAGGCTCGCTTCTCCGGGTTCGAGCTGGTGGTTGACCGTAACCCGCTGGTCGAAGACGAAGCACTCCCCGGTCCAACTGCTGGCCGATTCCGGCACGGTTTCCAGGTAGCGCAAAATGCCGCCTTGGAGATGGTGGACCCCCGCAAAACCCTGCTGCAAGAGGTAGGCCGTGGCCTTTTCGCAGCGGATGCCCCCGGTGCAAAACATGGCGATTTGCTTGGGTTGGCGTTGCTCCACCAGGGGGCGCAGCTCGCTTTCCACCCAGTGGGGGAACTCCCGAAAGCTGGCGGTGCCCGGATCGATGGCCCCGGTAAAGCTGCCGAGGGCTACCTCATAGCCATTGCGAGTATCGATCACCAGGGTGTCCGGATCGGCAATCAAGGCGTCCCATTGATCCGGCGGCACATGGGTGCCAACGGCCGCGCTCTCCAACTCCCCCTTGCCCACGTAGGGCTTCACCGTGGGGCAGCCCATGCTGACAATTTCGCGCTTCAGCCGCACCTTCAGCCGATAGAAGGTCTGCTGCGGCGCCACTGCCGTTTTGACCTCCAACATTGCCAGCCGCGGATCGCTGCGCAGCTCAGCCAACAGGGCCTCCACCCCAGGGGCTGGTCCACACACGGTGCCGTTGACACCCTCGGGGGCCAGCAGCACCGTGCCCTTCACATCAGCGCTTTGGCCCAGGGCAACCAACCGCTGGCGCCAAGGGGGAAGCTCCTCCTCAGCCAGGGCCGCAAAGCGATAAAAAGCAGCAACTACCAGCCCCATCGGCCCTCCCGAATCAGCGCGATACCGAGACACCCGCCGCGGCCAGCAGCTCCCGATCGGCCGCCACATCGGGATTGCCGGTGGTGAGGAGGGTTTCGCCGTAAAAGATCGAATCAGCTCCAGCCAAAAGGCAGAGAATCTGGGCCTCGCGGTTCATCTGCTCCCGCCCAGCGCTCAGCCTCACCCGGCTGTGGGGCATCAGGATCCTGGCCGCCGCCACCATCCGCACCAGGTCGAGGGGGTCGACCGCCTGCTGATGTTCCAGAGGTGTGCCCTCCACGGCCACCAAGGCATTGATGGGCACGCTCTCTGGATGGGGCTCGAGGTTGGCGAGCACTTCCAACAGGCCCGCCCGATCGCTGGGCCCTTCCCCCATGCCAATAATTCCACCGCAGCAAAGGGTGATGCCCGATCGACGCACCCTGGCCAGGGTTTCGAGCCGCTCTTGATAGGTGCGGGTGGTGATGATCCGGTCGTAATGCTCTGGGCTGGTATCCAGGTTGTGGTTGTAGGCGGTCAGTCCCGCATCGGCTAACCGCTCAGCCTGCTGGTCGGTGAGCATGCCAGCGGTGACGCAGGCCTCCAGGCCCAGCTCCCGCACCCCCTGCACCATCTCAACCATGGCGTCAAAGGGGGCACCATCGCGGATCTCCCGCCAGGCCCAACCCATGCAAAACCGGTGGGCCCCTGCCTCCTTGGCCGCCCGGGCGCGGGCCAACACCGGCGCCACATCCAATTCCGGTTGGCCGGCCACATCGCTGCTGTGGTGCATCGATTGGGGGCAATAGGCGCAGTCCTCCTCGCAGCCACCGGTTTTGACACTGAGCAGCGAAGCAAGCTGCACCTCATAACCGGGATTGGCGGCCCGGTGCACCTGCTGGGCCTGCCAAAGCAGATCCATCAGGGGCTGATCCAGCAGGGCCTGGATCTCGGCGCGGGTCCAGTCGTGGCGAGTGATCACTGGCAGAGGGGCCATCAGGAGAGAGCAGCCATCAAGGGAGGGGGTTGACGCCACCAAAACGGCGCTGGCGACCCTGGTAGTCGAGCAGAGCGGCCACCAGGGCCTGTTGATCAAAATCAGGCCAGAGCACATCGGTGATGTGCAGCTCGGCGTAGGCCAACTGCCACAGTAAAAAATTGCTGATGCGCTGTTCGCCGCTGGTGCGAATCAACAAATCGGGATCCAGCTCCCCGGCCGTATGGAGCTCGGCGCTCAACAGGGCCTCATCGATGGCGCTGGGATCCAAGTCTCCGCGGGCCGCCCGTTCGGCCAAGGACCTGGCCGCCCGCACCAATTCGGCCCGGCTGCCGTAGTTGGTGCACACGTTGAAGTGAATGCCGGTGTTCGCCGCTGTGCGGGCCGTGGCGTCGGCAATCAGCTGCTGCAAGCCGGGGGGCAACGTGGAAAGATCGCCCAGAAAGCGAATCCGAACCTGCTCCCTTTCGAGGGCCTCGAGCTCCCGGGCCAGGACCCGTTCAAACAGGGTCATCAGAAAACTCACCTCTTCGCCGGGCCGGTTCCAGTTTTCGGTGGAGAAGGCATAGGCCGTCAGGGCCCCCACCCCCCAATCACTGCAAAGCCGCAACATGCGCTTGAGGGCTTCGACCCCCTCGCGGTGGCCCATCACCCGCGGCAGGCTGCGGCCCTTGGCCCAACGGCCATTGCCATCCATGATCACGGCAATGTGCCGGGGCAAACGCTCCGGGTCCAGCCCCTCAGGCAAGGCCTGGGGGCCCACAACAGGAGTGGTCGCAAGGACGCGACTCATCCGCGACGTTCCAGCGGGTCTTTGGCCACGCTACGCCCCGCTGGCAGGGCTAGGGCCTGGTTCAGCAAATCATGCAAACGGCTACTCGTGATCGGCCGTTCGAGCTTTCCCTGGCTGGCCAACGACAGGGTGCCCGTTTCCTCGGACACCACAATCGCCAGGCATTGATCAAAGCGTTCGGTCAGGCCTAGGGCGGCCAGATGCCGGGTGCCATAGCGGTTCAAACCCTGCCGAGACAGGGGCAAGATCACCCCGGCTGCCACGATCCGGTTGGCCTTCACCAGCACGGCCCCGTCATGGAGGGGGGTATCGGCGGCAAACAGATTGAGCAGCAGATCCACGGAGAGCTGGGCATCCAGGGAAATCCCGGGATTGAGAAAGTCCTCTGGCCGCAGGTCACTGCCAAGGTCTACAACGATCAGGCCCCCGCGGCGGGATTGGGAGAGGCGACCAGCCGCTTCACTGAGCACCGCCACCGAGCCCGAGGCCAATTGGTCGCGCTTGCGGTCGCCGAAGAGAACCCCCAGGCGGCCAGTGCCCAACAACTCCATCAACCGGCGCAATTCCCCTTGCCAGAGGATTGCGAGCGCCAAGCTGCAAGCCAGGACCAGGGCGTCCACCAGCTTGGAGGTGAGCGGCAGGTTGGCGTAGCGCTGCACAAACCAGGCCATGGCCACGAGCAGCAAATAGCCGCGCAGCAACCAGAGGGTGCGTGCCTCGGTCACCCGACCAAGGACCAACACCCCTAAGCCGGTGGCAAACACCAAGTCGAGCAGCAGTCGAATGTCGATGAGCTGCAGGGGGTTGATCTGCAGCGCGCTCACCGGTGCACCCATGCCTTTCGATCAACTTACCGTTGTGAGCCGGGAGGGCAAAACGTCATAGCGCAGTAGATCTTCCGGCTGTTCCCGGCGTTGCACCAGGTCGGCTACTCCCCCGTGCACCAGCACGGCCGCCGGCCGTGGGATGCGGTTGTAGTTGGAGCTCATGGAGGCGTTGTAGGCCCCGGTGGCCAGCACCACCAGATGGTCGCCGCTGGTGGCCGCCGGCAGGGCCACGTCCTTGAGCAGCACATCCCCCGACTCGCAATGTTTGCCAGCCACGGTCACGGTTTCCGTGGCCTCCGCCAGGGGCCGATCCGCCAGCAGGGCCGTGTACTGGGATTGGTAGGTGATGGGCCTGGGGTTGTCGCTCATGCCGCCATCCACCGAGAGGTAGGTGCGAATGCCCGGAATCTCCTTGCGGCTTCCCACCTCGTAAACCGTGACACCGGCCGTGGCGACCAGGGATCGACCGGGCTCGCAGAGCAGGCGCGGCAGGGCCAGACCCCGCTGCTGGCAGGCCGTGGCCACCGCTTCGCCCACGGTTTGCACCCACTCCTGAATCGACGGGGGATCGTCGCTGGCCACATAGCGAATCCCGAGGCCACCGCCCACGTTGAGGTCGCCCACGGGGTGGCCCAGGGATCGGGCCAGGGCCACGGCATCGGCAAGCACCCCAGCCAAGTCGCGGTGGGGTTGCAGTTCGAAGATCTGGGAGCCGATATGGGCGTGGAGCCCGGTGAGGCGGGCCCAGCTGCAGCCGCCCAAGTGGCGCAACACCGGTTCGAGCTGGTCGGGGTCAAAGCCAAATTTGCTATCCAGGTGCCCGGTGCGGATGTACTCGTGGGTGTGGCACTCGATCCCCGGCGTAAAGCGAAGCATCAGCTCCACGGGCGCGGCCAGACCAGGCGCCAATTCGGCCAACAGCTCGAGGTCGCGCCAGTTATCCGCCACCACGGTCACGCCCCGTTCCACCGCGAGGGCCAACTCCTGGCGGGATTTGTTATTGCCGTGGAACACGATCCGATCGGCGGGCATGCCCCCCTCGAGGGCCGTGAGCAGCTCTCCGGCCGACACCGCATCCAGGCCCAGGCCTTCAGAGGCCACTAAGGCAGAAATCGCCAGGGAGCTGTTGGCCTTCGAGGCGTAAAGGGCGAGGGCCTCGCCGGGGTAGTGGGCCGCCAAGGCCTCCCGATAGGCCCGGCACGTACCCCGCAGACTCGCCTCATCGAGCACATACAAAGGTGTGCCATAGGTGCGGGCCAGGCTGCTCAAGCCACAGCCGCCCACCTGCAGGCGACCGTCGGCATCGAGCTCGGCGGTGATGGGCGCCAGGTTGCGATTCGGACTGCTGGCATCCCGATGGGGCTCAAACAGACGGGGGGCAGCCGCGGCTGCCCCATCCAGAACGCGGGCGCCGCCCTGTTCGAGCTCACTGGAGATCACCATGGCGGCGGGCAAAACAACAGGGGAGACTATGAATGGTAAGAACGCCGCTGGCAGCTTGCTGTGACAGGTGAACAGCTCCAAAAGCTGGCCTGCTTACCCCTGGGGCCCGACCACCTCCAGGCCTGCCAAGACCTGGACCAACGCAGCCTTGGTGGCCTCTGGAACCGGGAGCAATGGCACAGCGAGCTGGCTGAAGAGCGCCGCCCGGGCATGGGCCTTTGGCGCGAAGCCGACCTGGTCGCCATGGCCAGTGGCTGGCTGGTGGTCGACGAACTGCACATCACCGTGGTGGCCGTCGATCCCCTGCAGCGCCGTCAGGGCCTGGGGCGCCAGGTGCTGCTGGCCCTGCTTAGCCAGGGCCAGGGCCTTGGGGCCGAGCGGGCCACCCTGGAAGTGGCAACCTCCAACACCGCCGCGGTGGCGCTTTATCGGGCCCTGGGATTTCGCGATGCCGGCATCCGTCGCGATTACTACCGCAATGGCGACGATGCCCTGATCCAATGGCTGAGGCTGCCCCCGGTTAGTGATGCGCAGCAGGGGTGTGGATAACCGCCTTTTCTTACTGCTTTGACTGGGTAAATAGACCCTCTGTGTTAACAACAAAAATCCACAAAGCTCTTGCGGCTACTGCTGATTTGCTGACCCAGAGCCGCAAACCACACCAGCCTCACCAACCCTGATAGCTTGGAAGCACTTGCACCAGGCCCCGGCCCATGTTCGAGCGGTTTACCGAGAAGGCCATCAAGGTGATCATGCTGGCCCAAGAGGAGGCCCGCCGCCTTGGTCACAACTTTGTGGGCACCGAGCAGATCCTGCTGGGCCTGATCGGTGAGGGCACCGGCGTGGCAGCCAAGGTGCTCAAGTCGATGGGGGTGAACCTCAAGGACGCCCGGGTTGAGGTGGAAAAAATCATCGGCCGCGGCTCGGGCTTCGTGGCGGTGGAAATCCCGTTTACGCCCCGCGCCAAGCGGGTCTTGGAGCTCTCGCTGGAAGAGGCCCGTCAACTTGGCCACAATTACATCGGTACAGAGCACCTGCTGCTGGGCCTGATTCGGGAGGGAGAGGGTGTCGCCGCGCGGGTGCTCGAAAACCTTGGGGTTGATCTGGCCAAGGTCCGTACCCAGGTGATCCGCATGCTGGGCGAAACCGCTGAGGTCGCCTCCGGCGGTGGCAGTGGCAAAGGGTCTACCAAGACCCCAACCCTGGATGAATTCGGCACCAACCTCACCCAACAAGCCGCCGACGGCAAATTGGATCCCGTGGTGGGCCGCCAAAACGAGATTGAGCGCGTCATCCAGATCCTGGGCCGCCGCACCAAGAACAACCCGGTGCTGATTGGCGAGCCAGGCGTCGGCAAAACGGCGATCGCCGAGGGCCTGGCCCAGCGCATCAATTCTGGCGATATCCCCGACATCCTGGAAGACAAGCGGGTACTCACCCTGGATATCGGCCTGCTGGTAGCGGGTACCAAATACCGGGGCGAATTCGAAGAGCGCCTCAAAAAGATCATGGAGGAAATCCGGGGTGCCGGAAACGTGATCCTGGTGATCGACGAAGTGCACACCCTGATCGGCGCCGGCGCCGCCGAAGGTGCCATTGATGCCGCCAACATCCTCAAACCTGCCCTGGCCAGGGGTGAGCTGCAGTGCATTGGCGCCACCACCCTGGATGAATACCGCAAACACATCGAACGGGATGCCGCCCTTGAGCGGCGCTTCCAACCGGTGATGGTGGGTGAACCTTCGGTTCAAGACACGATTGAGATCCTGCGTGGCCTGAAGGAGCGTTACGAGGATCACCACCGCCTCAAGATTGCCGATGAAGCCCTGATTGCGGCGGCCACCCTGGGTGACCGCTACATCTCCGATCGCTTCCTCCCCGACAAGGCCATCGACCTCGTCGACGAGGCCGGCAGCCGGGTGCGGCTGATGAACTCGAAGCTTCCCCCGGCCGCTAAGGAGGTGGACAAGCAGCTGCGGGCGGTACAGAAAGAAAAGGAAACGGCCGTCCGCGAGCAGGACTTCACCAAAGCCGGCGAATTGCGTGACAAAGAAGTCGAGCTGCGCGAGCAAATTCGCTCGATCCTCCAGGCCCGCAAGGACGATCAGCCTGCCGACACGGCCTCAGCAGACGCCGCAACAGCCGAAGGCACAAGCCCAGACGCCCTTGCCACTGTTGGTACTTCTGAAACTGATGCCACCGCTGCCGATGGGGATCGCACCCCCATGGTGACCGAAGAGGACATCGCCCACATCGTGGCCTCCTGGACCGGGGTGCCCGTGCAGAAACTGACCGAAAGTGAATCGGCCAAGTTGCTGAACATGGAGGACACCCTCCACCAGCGCCTGATCGGCCAAGACGAGGCGGTCAAGGCCGTCTCCCGGGCCATTCGCCGGGCCCGGGTGGGCCTTAAGAATCCCAACCGCCCCATTGCCAGCTTCATCTTCTCCGGCCCCACCGGCGTTGGCAAAACCGAGCTCACCAAGTCGCTTGCGGCCTACTTCTTCGGCAGCGAAGAGGCCATGATCCGCCTCGACATGTCCGAGTTCATGGAGCGCCACACGGTCAGCAAGCTGATCGGCTCGCCTCCGGGCTACGTGGGCTTCAACGAAGGCGGCCAACTCACAGAAGCTGTGCGCCGTCGCCCCTACACCGTGGTGCTGTTCGACGAAATCGAAAAGGCCCACCCCGATGTGTTCAACCTGCTTCTGCAGCTCCTGGAAGACGGTCGGCTGACCGATTCCAAGGGCCGCACGGTCGACTTCAAAAACACCCTGATCATCATGACCTCGAACATCGGTTCGAAGGTGATCGAGAAGGGTGGTGGCGGCCTGGGCTTTGAGTTCTCCGGTGGCGCCGCCGAAGAGACCAACTACAACCGGATTCGTTCCCTGGTGAATGAGGAGCTGAAGCAGTACTTCCGCCCCGAATTCCTCAACCGACTGGACGAAATCATTGTGTTCCGCCAGCTCACCCGCGATGAGGTCAAGGAAATCGCCGAGATCATGCTCAAGGAAGTGTTCGGGCGGATGCAGGAGAAGGGCATCACCCTCTCGGTCACCGAGACCTTCAAGGAACGGCTGGTGGAAGAGGGCTACAACCCCAGCTACGGGGCCAGGCCCCTGCGCCGCGCCGTGATGCGCCTGCTGGAAGACTCCTTGGCCGAAGAGTTCCTCTCTGGCCGGATCAGCGATGGGGATTCAGCCCTTGTCGATGTGAACGAGGAGAAGCAGGTGGTGATTCGCAAGCAGCTCTCTGCCCCTGCGATGCCTGAACTCGCCGCCGCTGGAGCCTGATCCCGGCAGTTCTGACACGTCTGGGATGAAATCGGCCCCTCAACCCCCCGTGTGTTCCCACACGATTGCCCCCGCCACCGTGCTGCGGGGGGAAGGCGCCTGGCGGGAAGCCCTGCCAGCGGTTGCCAGCCTCACGAGCCGCGCTCTGGTGCTGGGCCGCAGCCAGGCCACCCGGGCCCTGCGCCAGCAGTGCCTCCAGGATCTCGCTGAGGCAGGCATCCACTGCACCAGTTTCGAACTGGAGTACGACTGCTGCGAAGCCGATCTCCAGCGGATCGCCGCCCTAGCAACCCCAGCCAAGTTCCCCCCCCCCACGCCTGAAGAACCAGCCTTTGATGCGGTGATCGCCATTGGTGGCGGCAAGGTGCTCGATGCGGGCAAGTTGCTGGCCCATCGGCTTGGCTTGCGGTGCATCGCGGTGCCCACCAGTGCGGCCACCTGTGCGGGCTGGACAGCCCTCGCCAATGTCTACAGCCCCCAGGGCGCCTTTGAGGGGGACGTGAGCTTGAACCACTGCCCGGAGCTTTTGGTGTTTGACCATGGCTTCGTGCGCCAAGCCCCCGCGCGCACCCTGGCCAGCGGCATCGCCGATGCCATGGCCAAGTGGTACGAGGCCTCGATCAGCAGTGGCACCAGTAGCGATGGGCTGATTCAGCAGGCGGTGCAAATGGCCCGGGTCCTGCGGGACCAGTTGCTGCTGGAAGCAGAAGCCGCCATGGCCGATCCCGCCGGGGAAGCCTGGGTGCGGGTGGCGGAAGCCTGCGGTCTCACCGCCGGCCTGATTGGAGGAATTGGCGGTGCCCGGTGCCGCACGGTGGCTGCCCACGCAGTGCACAACGGCCTCACCCAATTGGAAGCCACCCACGGCGTCCTCCATGGCGAAAAGGTGGGTTTCGGAATCCTGGTGCAACTGCGGCTGGAAGAACTCCTCGGCGGCAACCAATTGGCCGCCCAGGCCCGGCGCCAGCTGATCCCCCTGTTCCGCGCCCTTCAGCTACCGGTGGAGCTGGGCGACCTGGGCCTGGGAGGCGCCAGCCTCAGGGAGCTGGAGGAGGTTTGCGCCTTTGCCTGCCGAAGCGGCTCCGATCTCCACCACCTGCCCTTTGCCGTGGCTCCGAGCGATCTGATCGCAGCCCTGGTGAGCACCTGCAGCGGCGAGCGCGTGGCGGTGTGAGCCAAACCGCCCTCAACCACGACCAGCTCCACGAGCGACTCAGCACCTGCAAGGAGCTCGTGGCCGATGCCGCCGCCCACTTGCTCGATCCCCAGGGCCGGGATCTCGCGGCCCGGATCCAATGGTGGCAGCTTCCTGGGATGGGGGCGGAATGGCCCGTGGCCGTGCTCGGCTCCGGGCCCCCGGTGCTGTTGCTGCATGGCTTCGACAGCTCGTTTCTTGAATTTCGCCGGCTGGCCCCCCTGCTGGCCCCCCACTGCCAGCTGTTCATTCCCGATTTGCATGGCTTTGGCTTTTGCCCGCGGCCCGCACCGCCAGCGGCCAACCCCCAAGCGGTGCTGCGGCACCTCGCCAGCCTGGTGGCGGCCATTGGTGAGCGCACCCCGGGGCCCTTGGGCCTGATGGGTGCCTCCATGGGCGGATCGGTGGCCGTGGAGCTGGCCCGGCGCTGCCCAGAACGGATCAATCGGCTGTTGTTGCTGGCCCCTGCAGGCCTCACCGGCAATCCCATGCCGCTGCCCCCCGTGCTCGACGGTTTGGGGGTGAAGTTTCTAGCCATGCCCTGGGTGCGCAAAGGCCTATGCCGCTCCGCCTTCGCCAACCCCGACCAGGACGTAGGCGAGGCTGAACTGGAAATCGCTTCGGTGCATCTGCAGGCCCCTGGCTGGGCGGAAACGTTGGCGGCCTTTGCCCGCTCCGGGGGCTTTGCTGGCTGCGGCAACCCCTTGCCCGAACAGCCCATCGCGGTGCTCTGGGGGGCCAACGACAGAATTTTGCGGGCTCCCCAGAAACGGGCAGCCCAAGCTCTGTTAGGAGAGCGGATCAGGGAGCTGCAGAACTGCGGCCACCTGCCCCACATCGACCAACCCCAAACCGTGGCCGAGGCCTGGATGTCATGCCAACCCGTTTGAAATGACCACCAGTAGCGGCCCGGTTATGCAGCTAGTAGCCAGCGGCTTGCAGCTCTGGGTCAGACAGCAATGCGATGCGATCGAAAGCCTGGAGATCCAATTGGAGGGCTCGGCCCTGGGCCTGTTGCGCGGCAAGTTAGCAGGGGTGAGGCTGATGGCCCGGGGGGTGAGCTACGAGCAATTGGAGCTGGAATTGGTGCAACTCACCAGCAGCCCGATTGAGGTGAACATCGGCAAGCTGCTGAAGGGCCAACCTCTCCAACTGCAGCACCCTTTCACGATTCAAGGCCAGGTGGGCTTTACGGCGGAAGGTCTCACCCAATCGATCAGCAAGCCCCAGTGGCGAGGTCTGGCCGACCACCTGGGCGAGATGTTGCTGGGAATCAGCCCCGTGGTGGAGCTACGCATCAGCCAAGACAAGCTTATTTTTGCTGCAAAGGCCGCAGGCGAGGTGGGGCTGGTAGAGCTCGAAACCCACCTGGCCGCCACGGATGGTGCCCTGGTCATCAACGCCAGCGCAGGGGGACTCCAGGTGGATCTGCCCATGGATCCGGGCATCACGATTGAGCGCGCCAACCTCGAAGGCGGCATGGTGCAGCTCTATGGCACGGCCAAGGTGTCAGTCGGTGCCTCCAGCTAGCTGGCCTGGATAAGCGGCAACACCAGGGTCACCAGGGTGAAGACCACCGCCGGCACAAACAGATAGCTATCGATGCGATCCAGGATCCCCCCATGGCCGGGGATGGCATCGCCGGAATCCTTAATGCCGGCATCGCGCTTCATCATCGACTCGGTGAGATCTCCCACCAGGGCAAACACCGCCACCACCGCCCCCAGACCTGCCCCCACCAGGGCACCCCAGTGCCACCCCAGCAGCACCCCGCCCAGGGCCCCCACCAGGCAGGCACAGGCCATGCCGCCCAGGGCCCCTTCCACGGTTTTACCCGGGGATATCGGCGACAGCGGGTGACGACCCAGCCGGCGTCCAATCACATAGGAGCCGATATCGGTCGCCACAATCAAAAAGCAGGCCACCAGGGTGAGGCCCAGGCCTGCGCTTTGGGGCCAGCTCCAGCCCGCCAGATTGGGGGCCAGGGCTTGGTCGGCCAGGTCGCGCAGCTTGATCCAGTGGCTGGGCAAAAAGCCCAAATAGAACAGGCCAAAAATCGAGGCCGCGATGTCGGCAATCGTGCCGGTGACCGGCTGCAACAGCAGCCAGCCACAAATCACCGCCCCTGAGGCCGGCAGGATCGCGGCCGCCACATCCCCGGAAAACCAGTGGCTGCCCTCCATGCCGGTGGCGGCTTGGGTGGAAATCAACAGCAACTGCACCGCCACCAGGGTGGTCTTGGTGGCCGGGCGAATCCCCTTGAACTGGGCCATGCGGAAGAACTCCAGCAGGCCCAAATGCACGATCACGCCCACGGCGGCGGTGAACCACCAGCCCCCCCAGCATCACCACCACAAAGCCAAAGCCCCCGGCGGCCCAGCCACTCAGCAGCCTGGCGAGGGGCGTGGCAGTACGCCTCTTGGCGTTGCCATCGCTGGGGGGCGGGCTCGGCGTCAACGTTCGGCGGCGATCAAGAACAGGGGCTCCGCTGCCGCCAGCTTGGCCTGGCTGCCGCGGCGTTGCATGCGGTGCACAGTGGCCTGAACCACCTGGAGATCCCGGGCCTCCAACTGGCCGAGGGTGTCGGTGGCATCCACCAGGCCCTCGAGGCTGGCGGTGCTAATCACCAGGCGACCCTGGGGGACCAAGGCGTCCCAAACCGCCAACAGCACATCTCCCAGAGGACGGCCCACCTCCAACAGCACCCGATCTGGTTTGGCCGGCAACTGCTGAAGATCGTGGGGGGCCTGGCCGGCATGGATGTGCAAGTTGGCGATGCCAAAGCGTTGGCGGTTCTGCTCCAGCAGGCGAATGGCATCGGGATCCCGCTCCAGGGTGTGCACCGCCCCCTGGGGCATGAGCCTGGCAATTTCCAGCGCCAATGCTCCGGTGCCCCCACCCACATCCCACACCAGGGAATCGGGCCTGGGCCGCAGGTGGGCCAGCAGCATCACCCGCAGCTCCATGGGGGTGGGGCTGAAGCCGGGGGCATGCTCAAACGCCCCATCGGGCAAGCCCGGGGTCACGAAATCCCACTGGTAGGCCCCGGCCTGCTGCATCAGCTCTACGTGGCCACAACCTTTACCGTATCAGCGATTTGGCCCGGCCATAGCGCCTGTTGACTGGCCAACCACGCGGCCCGATCCCCATCGATCCGCTCCCCGGGCACCAGCAAGGGGATCCCCGGGGGGTAGGGGCAGAGCGGCTCGGCCGCAATCCGCCCCACCGCATCGGCCAGGGGCACACCGATGGCGGGCGAGCGCCAGGCCTGGCCCAGGGGCATCGCTGGCGAGGCCACCAGGGGCAAGGGGGGGGCACTGAAGGGCGGCAGGGGTGCAGCGCCGAGGGCGCGGCGCAGGGCCACCAAATGCCGAGGCAGGCGCCATGCCAGCCAGGCCGGGGGCTCCATGCCGAGGCAAAAGGTGAGGGTGCCCGGTTCCGGCAGCTCGCCAATCACCCCCCGCTCCATCAACCAACCATCGGCATCGAGACCATTAATGCCCATGGCGGCGGTGTGGAGCACCAGGCGCAGGGGGTCCTGGTTGGCCACCAGGGGCAAATGGTTTTGATGGCAGCGCAGGCGCAGGCGCCCCGCCATGCTTAGGGCCCGGCGCCGTTGGCCCTGGCCACGGGCGCTGGCGGAGTGCCGCACGGAAGCGGCAGCCGAGGCCAGCAACAAAGCGCTGGGGCTTGAGCTTTGCAGCCACAACAGGGCCCGCTCCATCGAGCCGGGATCGACTCTCTCGCCCTGCAGCAACACCAGGGCGCTTTGGGCCAAGCCACCACCAGATTTCTGGCACGACACCACCACCAGATCGGCACCGGCAACGACGGCTTCGCCCTGGCCGTGGGCCTGATCCACCAGCACCTTGAGGCCCGCCCGATGGCCCAGCGCCACCAGCGCTGGCAAATCCCCCGCCAGGCCCTGGTAACTGGGATCCACCAGCACCAGGGCCGCCAAGGGACCGGTTGCCTGGGCAGCAGCGATCACCCGCGCCAGGTGGGCCACCGATGGCGGCAACCACAGGCCGGTGGCGGGGTCAAAGGGCAGATCAAACAGGACCGGCACCAGGTCTCCCAGCAGACAGCCGTGCAGCAGGGAGCGATGCAGGTTGCGGGGCAGCAACACCCGACTGCCTGGCTCTGCCATGGCAAGCAGGGAGGCCTGCAACAGGCCACTGGCCCCATTGACCCCAAACCAACAGCGCTCCGCACCCAACAGGTCCGCGCACTCCTGTTGGGCCTCGGCCACCCAGCCCTTGGGGATTAGGGGTCCGCCCACCTCAGGCAGCTCGGGCACATCCCACCGGCCAGGCACCTGGCGCAGAAGCCTGCGCAGCCCTGGGGCCAGGCCACGCCCGCGGCCATGGGCCGGCAAATGCAGCCACAGGCTCATTGCCCCTTTGCCCCCGCCCAATCCATGGATGCACCACAAGCGTTTCTAGAGTCTGCGCTCCCTATCGGCGGCGGAAAGCGTGACCACCTACTCCCCAGGGCGGGATTTGCGTTGGTTACTGCTGCGGCCTTGGGTGCTGGTGGCCCGCCTGGTGGAGGTGCTCTGGCAACTGGGCAGCCTGGCTGTGGTGCTGGTGATTCAGGGCTCAAGCCCCAAACCAGAGGTCCAAAAGCGACTTGCCCAAAAGATCCTGGCCACCCTCACGGGCCTGGGGCCCTGCTTCATCAAGGTGGGCCAATCCCTCTCCACCCGCCCCGATTTGGTGCGGCGCGACTGGCTGGAGCAACTCACCCAACTGCAAGACAACCTGCCCCCCTTCCCCCACGCCATCGCCCTGGCCACGATCGAGCAGGAGTTGGGAGGTCCCGCAGACCAACTGTTTGAGCATTTCCCTGGCCATCCGGTGGCTGCAGCCAGCCTGGGCCAGGTGTACAAGGCCCAACTCGCCGATGGCCACTGGGTGGCCGTCAAGGTGCAACGGCCCAATCTTCCCTACCTGCTGCGGCGGGATCTGGTGATCATCCGGCTGCTTGCCGTTGCCGCAGCGCCGGTGTTGCCCTTGAACCTGGGCTTTGGCCTGGGCGACATCATCGATGAATTTGGCCGCAGCCTGTTTGCCGAGATCGACTACCGGCAAGAGGCCGACAACGCCGAACGCTTTGCCCAACTCTTTTCCCACAATCCCGAGGTCACCGTTCCCCGGGTGGAGCGACTGCTCTCGGCGGAGCGGGTGCTGACCACCTCCTGGATCAACGGCACCAAACTCCAGGAACGCCAAGTGCTGGAAGCGCGCCAGCTCGACCCCTCGGCCCTGATCCGCACTGGGGTGATTGCGGGGCTGCAGCAATTGCTGGAATTCGGCTATTTCCACGCCGATCCCCACCCCGGCAATCTGTTTGCCCTACCGGGCAAAACCGGAGCCCTGGGCCATGTGGCCTACGTGGACTTCGGGATGATGGACTCGATCAGCGACAGCGATCGCCTCACCCTCACCGGGGCCGTGGTGCACCTGATCAACCGCGACTTTCGCGCCCTGGCCAACGACTTCGTGAGCCTGGGCTTCCTCAACCCCAAAACCAACCTCGAACCGATCGTGCCCGCCTTGGAGGAGGTCCTCGGTGGGGCCCTCGGCGAAAACGTGGGGTCCTTCAATTTCAAGGCGATCACCGACCGGTTCTCGGAATTGATGTATGCCTATCCCTTCCGGGTGCCAGCACGCTTTGCCCTGATCATTCGTGCCGTGGTGAGCCAGGAGGGTCTGGCGCTGCGATTGGATCCGGATTTCAAAATCGTCCAGGTGGCCTACCCCTATGTGGCCAAGCGCCTTTTGGCAGGGGATACCGCGGAGATGCGCGAAAAACTACTGGAGGTGCTCTTCGATGGAGACGGCCGGCTGCAGATCGATCGACTCGAAAACCTGCTGGCCGTCGTGGAAAGCGAAGGCCCGAGCACCGATCTGTTGCCTGTGGCTGGCGCTGGCTTGAAACTGCTGCTGGGGCCTGGGGGGAGCACCCTACGCCAACGGTTATTACTCACACTTGTGCGCGACAACAGGATCAACACAGAAGATCTACGCAATTTAATCGAACTTCTGGGCCGTAATTTTAACCCCGGCAGACTTGTGGGCCAGCTCGGAGGAAAACTACTCTCGCGACTGAATCCCCTGGCTGCCTGAATGCTGGTGACCTAAAGCCTGTTGGTCTTAAAGCCTGGGGCCTTACAACCTGATTCCCTAAACAAAGGAAAGAATATCAGACAAGTGTAGGGATAGTAAACCAACAGACTACGATCGCAG
>CANHGA010000017.1 GCA_947460085.1 Synechococcaceae cyanobacterium | reverse complement strand
CGCCCTAATCGGGCGGCCTCGGTGCTGCAGCTGGCCAGGGCGGTGAGGTTGTCCTGCACCGGCTGGATTACCGCCGCCGGCAGGCCCCAGGGGGAGCCCATCGGAGCCTGGGCGGCACCACTGTGGAAGCGGGCCAAGTGCTCTGCAAAGGCAGCGATCAGGGGCTCGCTGAGTTCGCCCCGCTCCAGCACCGCCGGCAACAATTGGCTTTGATCGAACTGCACCATCCGCACGGCTTGGGTGAGTTCGTTTTTGGTGAGCTCGGGCCCATCACCGGGCCCCAAAACTGCCACCAGATCCAGGTAGCGCTGGGGGGATAGCCGGCGGTTGAGCCGCAGTTCCTCGCGGCAGGCTTGGGCGCGTAGGGCTTCGGTGGAGAAATCCACAAACCCAAACGCCACCGGTTTTTTGATCTTGTAGGCGTAGGGGCCCGTGAGGATCACCCAGGAGAGATGGGTCTCGAGCAGGTGCAGATCCGCCACCGGATGGGGGTAGGCCCCGGGCTTGAGCAGGGCCCTGATCACCGGCTCGAACCCCTTCACCGGATCGGCATCCCCTACCGGATTCACCTCAGAGGTGATGGTGCGTTGCCTAGGGTCAAGTCTCACTTGTGACGCAGGGCGGAGCAGATTTGCATCTTGGATATCGGCGGGTTCTTTACAGCTGCGGGCCCGTACTCATCATTCTCAGCCACCTGGGCTGCCTGATTCTCGTTTTTACGGGCCTAGGCCTGGGTGCGGCGCTGTGGGCCCTGGGGCTCTACGCCATCAGGATGCTTGCCACCACGGCGATCTACCACCGCCTCCTGACCCATGGCAGCTACAAGGCCCCCAAGCCCGTGGCCTGGATTGGCTCCCTGGTGGCGGCCTCGGCGGGCCAGATGGGGCCGAGCTGGTGGAAAGCCCACCATCAGCAACATCACCGCCATGTGGATAGGGCCGCCGATCCCCACAGCCCCCTGGCGCCGATTGGGGGGCTGAGGGGGCTGTGGCGTTCCCAGGCCGGTTGGCTGCTCTCCTCCAGTTTCTTCCCCGAAACCCTGCCTGCCGATGTGGAGGCCGATCCAGTGCTGCGCGCGATCGACCGTCTCCATTTCGTGCCCATGGTGGCCTTGGCGGCGCTCTCCTGGCAGATCGGTGGCTGGGCCTGGTTGGGGGCCTACTGCTTGAGCACCACGCTCCTGTATCACGGGGTGGCGACGGTCAATTCGGTGGCCCACCTGGCGGGTAGCCAGCCCTTTGCCACGGGGGATGCAAGCCGCAACAACGGTTGGGTGGCCCTGATCACCCTGGGCGAGGGTTGGCACAACCTGCACCACGCCTTTCAAGGTTCCGTGCGCCAGGGTTTCACCCTCCGCCAGGGGGATGTGCAACTGCTCCCCGATCCCACCTATCGCTTTATCCGGCTTCTCCAATGGTGCGGCTGGGCCAGGGATCTGCGCATTCCTTCCCGCCGGGCCCTGCTGGCCCGGGCGGCGCGTTAGCGCCCCGCTGGGTTTCGGTTTCGTCCATCAAAAAAGCCGTCCCCTAGGGGACGGCTAGAGATGGTTTGCTAGGGGCTCATTGAGCCCCGGCATTCAGAGCTGGGCTCAGTAACGGCCGCCGCCGCCGCCATAGCCGCCGCCACCACCACGGTTGCCGCCGCCACCGCCGTAGCCGCCGCCGCCACCACGGTTGCCGCCGCCGCCACCGCTGTAGCCGCCGCCACCACCGCCACCGCGGGGCTCAGCTTTGTTCACCCGGATGGCGCGACCCATCCACTCCACATCCTGGAGGTCTTCAATGGCCTTGGCTTCTTCAGCCTCGTTTGCCATCTCAACGAAGGCGAAACCGCGCTTGCGGCCGGTGTCGCGGTCGAGGGGGAGGCTGCACTTGCTCACTTGGCCGTATTGGCTGAACAGGTGTTGCACATCTTCCGCTTCGGCGTCGAAGGAAAGATTGCCGACGTAAATGGTCATGAACTCAGAAACTACTCAGAGAAAACTATGAAGCGATCCGTCGATGGCCCAAGAGAAAGTGGTCAGCTCGCTAAAGAGAAATCTTTGAATCACTCACCACCCTACTGCCCCGAATGGCCATGGAGCGTTCGACTTGGTAACCCGGTTTTGGGGGGTGCTGCCAAAGGCCAGTTTTGTGGCTAGGGATGGGGGGAACCAACTCTGTGGCTCCATGTCGAAATCCCAGTTGAATGCCTTCATGGTCAAAGTGGGCGCCAACGCTGGCCTCAAAACCAAGGTGGACGCTGCCAGCAGCGCCGATGACGTGGTGGCCTTGGCCCTGGAGGAAGGCCATCAGTTCTCAGCAGCGACCTGGACCCGGTTGCAGCGCGGTTGAGTTGGTGATTGCCTAAGGGAGGTTGTCCCAAGGGTTGATGGATCAGGGCGGTTTGTTGCAGATCCTGCGCACTGTCGAGCGGGATGGCATCCGTTGTGGGGCGCCCGTGCTGCTGGCCGGTTTTGTGGCTGGGGCCGGCCTGGCCGAAGTGGCGGCAGGCCCCTTGGGCTTGGCCAGTCGCACGATCTGTGAGCTGGTGATCCTGCTGGTCTTGCAGGTGGCAGGCCCGGTGTTGATTGTGTTGCTCGCCCTGGTCCAGTTGGGCCCCCTTTGGCTCGAGCAGGTTCATGAGCAGGGGCTGCGGGCCTGGCGGGTGGCGGTGCCTGCGGCAGCGATCCTGGCGCCCCTTCTGCTCACCCTGTTTCTGGTGGCTGCTTTGGTGAGTGGGGCCCTGTTCACCCCCCGGGCCGATTTGATGGGGGAGGTGGGAGATGTGCTTTCCGGACTCCAGCTGCGCGATCTGGCGATCACCTGGATTCGGGCCAGTGTCTTTTTTGCGATTGTCTGCGCCTGGTGCCTGCGCCAGTGCGAACGGGGGTTATTGCGCGGGGCTCCCCCAGGCGTGATCGTGAGTGAACTGTTTAGTCACGGCATCGTTGTGATCCTGCTGCTGAAGCTGGTTTGGCTTGTGGTTGTGGATCCCTTCAGCTTGGCTTGACAGCATGAAGGAACAGCGTGGCTACTGGGTTTTTTTAGGGTTCGCGGGTTTTCTCTCCCTGGCCATGGTTGTTGGTCTCGGCCGCGAACAGCACTGGGGCCAGCGCTCCCAAGAGGTGCAGCTGGTGGCTCCAACCGCTGCGGGTTTGCGAACCGGTCTCGATGTGCGCATCTCGGGCCTGCCGGTGGGCCAAGTGGTGGGGCTGGAGATGGAGCCCAATGCCAGCGTTCGGGTTCGGATGAAAGTGTTTGAGTCCTACAGACGGTTGATTGGGCCCAAGAGTGTGGCCAGCCAGGGCATTGATGGTTTTGTGGGCGACCATTTCATTGCGATCAGCCCCGATCCCCAACCCCCATCGGCGCCCATCAAGCAGGGTGCCGTGCGGTTGCCCTACACCCAACCCGTGGATTTCACCAGCCTGCTGGAGCAGTTGGTGGAAACCCAGGTGGCCCTGCAAGGCGCCCTTCGCAAGATTGGCGGTGTGGCGGAGAAGGATCTACCGGTTGCCCTCTCTGACATCCGGCGCACGATGGCGGGGGTGAACAAGCTCTCCACCACCCTGAATCGGGAGGTGGATGGGCTTGGCCCCCAGCTGAAGACAACCTTGAAAACGATGGATCGCACCGGTGGTACTGCGACCGAGCTGATGAAAACCACTGGCCCCGTGCTGGCCCCCACCCTCCAGGATGTCCAGGGATTGGCGGCTTCCACTAACCGGCTGCTTCACCAGCTGTTCGGCTCGGGCTGGCTGAACCAGGTGCCGGCCCCCTAGCCAGCCATGTGCTCGACCCCGATCAGTGCCGGTCCCAGCAGTTGGCCGACCCGATCCAGTTGGTCTTTGCTGCCCATCACCACCAGCATCTGACCAGGGGCCAGACAGACCTCGCTGCCGGGGTTGGCGATCAGGTTGCGAGGGCCGTCGTCGGGCCCATCGGTGGTTGGCGGCAAGATCGCCAGCACCATGGCGCCGGTGCGACGACCCAATTGCACCTCGGCGAGGCTGGCCCCGGCCAGGTTGCCCAGGTCTTCGCGGTTGTCGCTGAGCCGGAATTCCTCAACTTCGCAATCCGAGCCCGCCAGCAGATCCATGAAGGTCACGGCCAAGGGGCGCAGCGCCGTCGCCGCCATGGTGCGCCCCCCGCTCACGTAGGGGCTCACCACCTGGTCTGCCCCGGCAAGGCGCAACTTGCGCTCGGCTTCTTCGCTATCCGATCGGGCGATCAGCCGGCACTGGGGGGCGAGGCCGCGGGCACTCAGCACCACATACAAATTGGCGGCGTTGCTGGAGAGGGCTGCCACCAGGGACCGGCACCGGTGGATACCCGCTTCCAGGAGGGTTTCGTCGAGGGTGGCGTCCGCCATCAGCACCGGCAGGCCCCGCTCCTCTGCCGCCTGGCGGCGTTCGGGATCCATCTCCACCACCAGAAAGGGCACCCCCTCCCGGGCCAGTTGTTCGCCGATCTCCCGGCCGATGCGGCCATAGCCGCAGAGGATCACGTGGTTTTGCATGGAGGAGAGCCAGCGGAGGTAGCGGCGCTCGCGCAGGCGCCGAAAGTAGCCGGATTCAGAGAGGCCCAGGAGCGCCTGGATGGTGAATTGCACCACCACCAGGCCGCCGATCAAGGAGAGGGCCGTGACAGCACGGCCGGCCCCGTTCAAGACCTGGGTGTGGGGGTCGCTAAAGCCCAGGGTGCTGAGCGTGATCAACACCATCCAGTAGCAGTCGCCCCAGTCCCAGCCTTGGGTGATCCGGTAGCCCAGGGCGGCCGCATTGACCAGCAGTACCAGGGCTAGGGGGGCCTGCCAGGGGCGCAGCAGCCGGCGGGATGGGGGTCGCCGTCGCCGTCGACGCCAGAACTTCAAGGCCATTCCGCTGCGTTGAGTCTGGGGGATCTGGATCCGGACTGCCAGATCGCTGTATGGCAGCGTAAGTGGCTAGCCCTAGGGGTTCAGCGCGGGGCTAAACGGCCCATCCAGCCCAGCTCCCAGCCCTTGACGATCCGATAGATCACCGGCACCACAAGCAGGCTTAACCCAGTGGAAACGAGCTGGCCGAAGAACACCACGGTGCCAATGCTGATGCGGCTGCCAGAACCGAATCCGCTGGCAAAAAACAGGGGGACAAAGCCCGCCAAGGAGGCGAAAGCCGTCAGCAGGATCGGGCGCAAACGGGCGATGGAAGCCTGGCGAATCGCCAAGTCGAGGGCGAGGCCCTCCTTGAGCCTTTGGTTGGCAAATTCAACGATCAAGATGCCGTTTTTAGCGGCCACACTCACCAGCACCAGCAGGCCCATCTGACCGTAAACATCGAGGGGTAAGCCCCGGGCGGCCAGGCCTAACCCCGCTCCCAGGAGGGCCAGGGGCACCGTGACCAGGATCACAAAGGGATCAAGGAAGCTGTCGTAGAGGGCGGCGAGCACCAGCACCATCACCACGATGGCCAGGCCAAAAACCCGGAGGTTGCCGCCACTGGCCTTGGCTTCTTCGCGGGCTAGGCCCGCCCAACTGATCTCGGTGTTGCCATTGCCCTTCTCCCGTTGCACCTGCTCGAGCAGGGCAATGGCCTGGCCGCTGCTCACCCCTGGCTTGGGGATTGCCCGAATGCTGATGGCTCGTACCAAGCGGCTGTGGTTGATCGTGGTGGGGCCACTGCCCTGTTCCACCTGCACCAATTCGGCCAGGGGGATTAGCAGGCCATCGCGGTTTTTGACGGTGAGATCGAGCACATCGGCCCCATCCCGCCGGCCGGCCCCATCGAGTTGCACGATCACCTTGCGCACCTGGCCGCTCTCGAAGCTGTCGTTGACGTAATCCGAACCAAAGCTGGCGCCCAGGGTGTCGATCACCGTGCTGAGATCCACCCCCAAAGAGGCCATCTGCAACCGGTTGGGGACCAGCTGAATCTGGGGAGCCCCGGCGGTGAAGCGGGTGGAGACCCGCTCAAATTGACCGGTGGCCGTGGCGGCCCGAATGAAGGCGCGGGCTTCGGCCACAAAGCCTTCGAGATTCATCTGGCCATTGCTGGTGTCGAGCAGTTCCAGTTCCAGGCCCCCCTCTGAGCTGAAGCCCCGCACCGAGGGGGGCTCACTCAGTTGCACCACGGCCCCCCGCACGTTGCGGCGCAACTTGGCATTCAGCCGCTCGCCCACGGCGGCGGTGGAGGCTTCCGCCCCTCGGCGGGTTTCGATCGGTGCCAAGCGCAGAAAGAAGGTGCCCTTGTTGGGGCTGTTGTCACCGAAGGAGCGGCCGGCGTAGAAGTTGGCCCGGGTGATCAGGGGTTCGCTCGCCACCGTCTGGCGCACCTGATCCAGGACGGCCTGGGTCTCTTGGAGGCCCAGGCCATCGGCCAGGATCACCACCCCCCGCAGCTGGCCATTGTCTTCCTGGGGAATGAAGCTGGTGGGGCGGGTCTGCAACACGATTCCCGTGACCACCAGGCCGGCCAGTAGCAACCCCACCACGAGCCGGCGCTGGTGCATCACCCGATCGAGCCAACGGCCGTAGGGCTGCTCGAGGGCCTCCAGGGCCCGCCGGGTGGGATCCATCCAGCGCAGTAGCCATTTCGGTTCTGCCTGGTTTGGTTTGAGCAATCTGCTTGCAGCTAGAGGGGTGAAGCTGAGGGCATTGAGGGTGGAAAACAGAATCGAGGCGCTGATCGTGATCGCAATGGGGGCATAGAGGCGGCCCAGGCTGCCCCCCAGGCCCAGCACCGGAATGAACACCACCACCAGCACCAGGGACGTGGCAATCAAGGCGCCGGAGAGTTCGGCCATGGCTTCTCGGGCTGCCTGGAGAGCGGGCGTGCCCCGCTCCAGCCGGCGGCCGATGTCTTCACTCACCACGATGGCGTCATCCACCACCAGGCCGGTGGCGAGCACCATGCCAAACAAGGTGAGGGTGTTGATCGATTGCCCGGTGAGTTTGAGCAGGCTCAAGGTGCCGATCAGGGCCACGGGCACGGCCGAGGCGGTGATCAGGGCGAGGCGGCTGTTACCCAGGCCAAACAGCAACACCACGAACACCAGCACCACGGCATCGCGCAGGCTGTCGGTGGTGCCGTGGATGCTGCCCCGCACGTAGCCGGCCTCGTCGGTGATCAGCTGCAGCTCAATCCCCGGAGGAAATTTGGGGGAGAGCTCGTCGATGGCCTGGTTCACCGCCTCACTCACGGCGATGGCATTGCTGCCATCTCGCTGGTAGACCACCAAGGCCACGGCAGACTCTCCCTTGAGGTTGGTGGCGATCGTGTCGTAGGTCTCGTTGCCGAGCTCGACCCGGCCCACGTCCCTCAACAGGGTGACGCCGCCATTGGGGGTGCGGGCCACCACCAGCTCGCTGAAGTCGGCGGCATTGCGCATCCGGCCCTCCATGCGGAGGGGCAGGGTGATCTCCTGGCCCGGGGGGCTTGGGGCTGCACCGGCCTGGCCCAGGGCCGCCAGCAGGTTTTGTTGCTGCAGGGCTGCGCGCACATCGCCAATGGTGAGACCGCGCTCCTCGAGCTTCACCGGATCCAGCCACAGGCGAAAGGCCAGGCCACTGCCCCCGGAAAGGGAGACCTCTCCAACACCGGGCACCCGCTGGAGCCGATCGCGCACCACCTGGTCCACCCAGCCGCTCAGGAAGGTGTCGCTGTACTCCTTGGCATCGGCGCTGAAACTCAGCACCATCAACAGATCGTCGGAGCTGCGGCGTACCTGCACACCAAAACGGGCCACCTGGGCCGGTAGCTGGCGGCTAATGACGGCGACTTCGTTTTGGGTGTTGATCTGGTTGAGCTCCGGATCGCCGCCTTCAAAGCCCAGGGTGATGGTGCTGCCGTTGGCGGAGCTGGTGGAACGGATGGTGTCCAGCCGTTCGAGCCCATTCAGTTGTTTTTCCAGCAGGGCGGTCACCCCCTGCTCCACCACCTCAGGGCTGGCGCCGGGGTAGTTGGCCCGCACCGTGACCCGGCTCGGGGCGATCGGCGGCAGGTTCTCCACCTGGAGCAGGGGCAGGCTCACCAAGCCAGCTAGCAGCACGATCAGGCTCACCACCAGGGTGAGCACCGGCCGGCGCAAAAAGGGATCGGCGATGGATCGCATCGTTGGGCCTAAAACCGCATGATCACCACGAGCATTGCATCCATGGATGGTGATTCAGCTAACCGATGGTGTTGCAACCAGCTTGGCTGAATGGTTGCGATGGCACGGAGAATTGACGAAGTTGATGGTATTGCCAGCTTTTGGCTAGACGCAATTGGGTCTGCTTTGGCTATTTCGGCGGTAATTTAGCCCCGCCATTCCATTGTTTTAGTGATATCCGATGCGGGAGTATGGCTAGGCTTCTACAGGTAAGACTATGGAGCTGTCTTTGTTTGTATGGCTCAACATTCTGTCTGCTTTTTGTTGTCTTGCTACATCAAGTCTCGCTTCAGAACCACACAGAGATAGTCGGGGGCTTTGTAGCGACTAGGCAGGCAGGTATGGAGTTGTTCGAGTCGGCTCCAGGCGACGGTTCGCTGGATAGCGGCAACGGTTTTGCCTTCTTTAATCAGGATTCGGAGGGCTTTGCAGTAAAGGGAATAATTGGCTTCGAGCTCGCCGATCGTTAGTCCTTGGCTATGGCTCATCGCCGCAGGTTGCACCCGGGAGTAGCGAGGGTGCATCTTTACCCTACCCCTCCGTAGCCCCGGTTTCCCAAGGGCTTCAGGGCTGGAGCTGCAGCCTGCTGCAGAGCCGCGGCAAGGTCAGTCCCTGCACGAGCAGGTTCACCACCACCACAATGAAAATAATGCTCTGGGCATTTTGGGCAAGACTGCTCACCACGGCCGGATCGATGCCCCGCAGCTGGGGGATTTCGCTCACCACCTTGTAGGAGAGTGCTAGGGGCACAGCTCCCCTTAGGCCGCACCAGGCGATCAGCACGCTTTCCCTTCGGCTGAAGGGGGAAATGGGTTGGAGGATCAGCACGCTCATGGGACGGGCCACCAACATCAACACTGCGGCCGTAATCAGACCGACCGGTAGTGCTGGCCATAGGTCCATCGGATCCACAAGCAATCCAAACATCAAAAAGATGGTGATTTCTGTCATCGTGTTGAAGGGGAGGAGAACCTCCTGCAGGGATTCGTGGTTGATCTCTTTGTGGCGGTAGCTCATGTTGGTCATCAGCACCCCCGTGAGGTAAACGGCGATGAAGCCAGATCCGCCCAGAAAGTGGGCGCAGCCGTAATCCACAAAGGCAATCGAGATCGCCACGATCAGCAATTGGGACCGTTCATGGGCGAGATGGTCGATGACGAATTTGGCCACATAGCCAAATAGGGCTCCCGCAATCAATCCACCTCCCACCTGCTGCAGAAAATCCCTAAGGCCGCTAAGGGCCACCTGCTCCATGGCCGCATCGGGGGTGACCTGGCCGCCAACACTTGTTAAAAAGAGCCCACCCACCAGCCCAAAGACCAGCAAGGCGGAGGGGTCGTTTACGGATGATTCGAATTCGAGCAGGTGCTGCAGCCGCTTGGGCAGGGTGTGCTGAACCCTGGAGAGCACGCTGATCGTGGCCCCCGCGTCGGTGGAGCCCAGGCAGGCTGCAATCAACAGGGCCGCGCCGATCGGCATCGAATTGTTGATCCCTGGCGCGATGGCATTCCCTGCGGGCGACGAAAGAAACCAAAGCAGGCCTCCCAACATCACCGATGACACGAGCACACCACCGACCGCCAGCACCACCCCGTATTCAAGAAAGCCCCGAATCGCCTTGATGTCGGTCTTTAGTCCGGCATAAAACAGCAGCAGGGCCAGGCCAAAAATGAACAGTTCATTGGCCTGGTCGTGGGTGATATCGAGATAGTTGACGTTGATCCCGAGTCCCAGGAGCAGCCCCCCCAAGCTCGCTGGAATCCCCAGCTTGATGGAGAATCGGCTGATCGCCAGGGTGCCAAGAAACAGCAGGCCGATAAACAGCAACTGGGCTTCGATGGGGATCGCGTTCAGGCCTGGGGCCTGGGCAAGCAAGGGCTTCAGGATCAACGCAGCTAGGGACGGCATGCTCGAATTCAGCTGGCGATCAAGGTCGCAGCTTGGGCGTCATTGAGTCTGCCTGCTTGGTGAAGCACGTTGGTGATCTGATCAATCGACAACACCGCATGGCAGCGGTAGCCCGCCTCGGAGAGTCGTTCCTTGGCGTGGCGGTCGTGGTCGCCGCCATGGTCGATGAACACGACCACATCGCGAACCACCAGGCCCGAGCTCTCCAGCTTGGCGATGCCCTCCAGCACGCTGGCACCGGTGATCAAGATGTCGTCGACCACCACCACTTGGTCACCTTCTTTGAAATCGCCTTCAATCAACCGCCGGGCTCCGTGGGCCTTCACCTCCTTGCGCGGATAGATCAGGGGCTTGTGCAATTGCAAGGACAGCCCTGTGGCCGTGGGCAAGGAGCCATAGGGGATGCCTGCAATGCGATCAAACATCAGCCCTTCGAGTTGGCCGGCGTAGGCATGCAGAACCCGGTGGAAGAGGTTGGGATCGGAAATAATTTGGCGTAGGTCGATGTAGTAGTTGAACACGGCCCCGGAGGCCTGCACGTACTCGCCAAAGAGCAGGCAGCCAATGTCAAACAGCTCCACAATCAGGCTGGAGAGCTCTTCATCGGGTTGCTCTTTGAACGGGGCCTGGGATTGGGCCTGCCCGGGAAGCCATAGGTCGCAGCGGGCCCCATCCCTTTGGGGGTGATCGGTGCGGGCTTGCCTCTCGAGCCAGCGTTCCCGGGTGCTGCTGATTTCTTGCTTGAGGGCCTCCGCCTTTGCGGCGAGGTCGTCCTCCACCAAAAGGTGTTGGGGTAGGGGTAGCAGCAGGCCATCGGCGGCGGCGCTGAGCCCGGCTTCCAGCATGGCTTCAAGGTTGTCCTCTTCGCTCCACAGGCTGCGCAGAATCAAAAACCGTTCGGGGGCCTCGGCCCGGACCCGGGCCAGGATCGCCGGATCACTCGTGCCCACCTCCAGCAGCACTTGCTCCGGGGTACCCCAGAGCTGGGTTTCCCGCACGATCTGCAAATAGAGCGGCGTCTCTTCGCTTGGGTAGTGCTGGAACAGCCGGGCCGCCTGGTTGGAGCTGTGGCACGTCATGACGACGGCCTTGCCGGGGTAAAGAAGAAAGGGGGCCGCGATGTCTTGGCCCGCGAGCGGAGAGAGGGTGACCGCATCGGCGCCAAACTCCTTAAACAGGTAGTGGGCCATCGCCGACGACGAATTGAGATCGCCGTGCTTGGTGTCCACGATCAGCGGTAGCTCCCGGGGAACCAAATCACGCACCTCCAGCAGCAACTCCAAGCCCACGGGGCCCAGGGATTGGTAGAAGCCCAGGCTTGGCTTGTAGGCGCAGACGTGGGGGGCGGTTTCCTCGATCACCGCCTTGATCCAATGGCGCGCCTGGCTCAGAAAGGAGCGTCCCCCCATGCCGTGGCGGGTCGCCCAGCTCTGCAGCATCTCCGGGTTGGGGTCGAGCCCAGTCACCAGCAGCGACTGGCGCTCAGCTATCGCATCTGTTAATTGGACGAAGAAGCTCATGCCCATACGCCTCAATGGCCGAAGCCAGAAGGCCTCCCAGCCCCGACAGGATCGCACCGATGGTGGCTGATTTAGCCTCCCATTCCAAATTTCCCAATTTCGGGCGCCTCTGGTTCCAGCTTGGGATGGGCGGTCGGGGTGGGAGCTGTGGGCGGTTGGAGGCTGGGTTGGCTGGGCAAAGGGCACCTAGGATGGGTTATTGGCACCCTGGTAACGTGAATAAGGGAGTGATGCTATGAAGAATAGAGTGATGTCATGAAGAATAGGCTGGTCTTGTGAATAAAGAACAGATCTTGCGCGACTACAGGCAGAGTCCTGATGCGTTCATCCCTGAATTTGTTGCTTTAGAAGATCTTGCGCAGATTTATCTGAACAACCCTGGTTTTCATGCCAGCTTCCAGGACTTCATGGATGAGTGGCAGGAAGAAGACAATGCTGTAGAATGTGAATTCTAAAGATACTTCGTCTGCGTTTGGATATCCCTCCCCAGGAACTCAACCCAAAGTGGTTCAAGAGCCACCTGCTGGATCGCTCGGTTGAGCTTCAGGAGCTTTATGAGTTGCCCCAGGGGGAGCTGGACCTGCTGATGGCAGAGGCCGCCGAGCTCAGAACCGACCTGGTTAACCGCGACCGCAACCACGGCAAGTGGTGTACCGCGGGTTACTTCCTGGAATTGGCGAAGATCATTAGTGAACGGCGAATCAATCAACTTGATCGCAAGTAAAATTCAAATTCGCTAGTTAATCACCTGGTTTAGGCATCGATTCGCCAGGGCAGGGTTTCGCCGGCGTGGAATGGCACCAATGCAATCGGCTGACCTGAGCCATCCGCCAGCTGGAGACGGTCGGGCACGGTCTGGGGTTCCCGCACCAGGGTGATCGAGCCTTCGTTGAGGGGGAGCCCGTAGAACCGAGGCCCAAATTCTGAGGCGAAACCTTCGAGCTTGTCGAGGGCGTTCTCCTGGTCAAACACGGTGGCGTAGCTCTCGAGGGCATGGGGTGCGCAGAAGATGCCGGCGCAGCCGCAGGCCGATTCCTTTGCCCCGCGGGCATGGGGCGCCGAATCGGTGCCCAGGAAGAACTTTGGGTTGCCGGAGGTGGCGGCAGCCCTCAGGGCAATGCGGTGCAGCTCCCGCTTGGCCACCGGCAGGCAGTACATGTCGGGCCGCAGCCCCCCCTGGAACAGGGCGTTGCGGTTGATGTGCAGGTGGTGGGGCGTGATCGTGGCAGCCAGGGTGGCGGGGCCGCTGGCCACGAAATCGGCCGCCTCGGCCGTGGTGATGTGCTCGAACACCACCTTCAGGCCCGGGTGCCGTTTCAAAAGCGGTTCGAGGTGCCGCTCGATGAACACCGCTTCACGATCAAAGATGTCGATCGCCGGGTCGGTCACTTCCCCGTGGATCAGCAGGGGCATGCCGATCCGCTCCAGGGTTTCGAAGACAGGGGTGATTCCCTCGATGGCCGTCACCCCAGCGGCGGAATTGGTGGTGGCGTTGGCTGGGTAGAGCTTGCAGGCCGTCAACACCCCCGCGTTGAAGCCCCGCTCGAGTTCGGCCGGATCGCTGGCATCGGTGAGGTAGGCCGTGATCAGGGGCGTAAAGCCTGGCTCGGGCGGCAGGGCCTGGAGGATCCGCTGTCGATAGGCCTCGGCGGCGGCCACGGTGGTCACCGGCGGGCTCAGGTTTGGCATCACGATGGCGCGGCCAAAGGTTTTGGCCGTGCTCGCCACCACGGCTTCGAGCATGGCCCCATCCCGCAGGTGCACATGCCAGTCGTCGGGTTTGCGGATCGTTAACGACGGCAAAGGCATGGCTCGGCGGGTCTCGCGGCGCTCGGGGTCCAGCCTGCCAGCTGGTGGAGCCCACAACGGGATGGAGGCGGGAATCGCGAGAATGGCCCTTGCGTTATCCCAGCCTGCATGTCAGCAGCCCCGAAGTCCGCCAGCAAGCCCACCATTGGTGAACTTGAGGCCGGGTACCCCACCTGCTGCAAGGCCCTCCGGATGCTGATTAAGGAAAAGAAAGGCCTCGATGCGATTCAGCGCACGGTGGCTTGGGAGCGTCTTGCCCTGCTCCACAGGTGCCTGCCGACCCGTTACAAGGCCCCTGATTACCTTTATACATTGCTCAAACGCGAGATTGAGCAGCCTGTTGCAGCTTGAAGTGCTGCCGCCTGAAGTGTTGCGGTCTGAAGTGTTGCTGAACTAACTGAATTCATTGCCGATTTCATGGCTTTGGATTTAGGAGGCCCACCCCAGCCGTCACAATGGACCCACTTGGATTCGGCCCATTGGGCTGGTGTTTTGGCATGGCGCACCATCAGGTTCTGATCGTTGGCGGTGGAGCTGCCGGCATCACCGCGGCTGCCCAGCTGAAGCGAGCCCGCCCCCAGCTGGAGGTGGCGATCCTTGAACCGTCAGCCGATCACTATTACCAACCCGGTTGGACCCTGGTGGGGGCTGGGGTGTTCAGCCTCGATGAAACCCGCCGGGCCGAAGGCGACCTGATCCCTTCCGGGGTGACCTGGATCCGCGACTCCGTGGCGAGCTTCCAGCCGGAGGCCAACCAGCTCACCACCACCACGGGGGCCACCCTCAGCTACGGGGTGTTGGTGGTGGCGACGGGCATGAAGCTCTGTTGGGACAAGATCCAAGGCCTGCCGGAGGCCCTGGGCTCGGGCGGCGTTTGCAGCAACTACTCCCGCGACCATGCCGCCTACACCTGGGAGGCGATTCAGGCCTTCCAGGGCGGCAATGCCGTCTTCACCTGCGCACCCATGCCCATCAAGTGCCCAGGGGCGCCCCAGAAGATTGCCTACCTCGCCGACGACGTCTTCAAGCGCAAGCGGCTTGGCGCCAAGGTGATCTACGCCACGGCCACCCCCGGCATCTTTGGGGTTCCCACCTATGCCGCCCCCCTGCGGGAGGTGGTGGCGCGCAAGGGCATCGATGCCCGCTATAGCCATGTGCTTACCGAGGTGCGCCCCGACAGCAAGGAGGCAATCTTTCGGGTAACTGAGGGTGAGAGGTGCCGTGAGGAGGTGATCACCTACGGGATGTTGCATGTCACCCCACCCATGGCCGCCCCCGATGTGGTGGCCCAAAGCTCCCTGGCGGCAGCCAATGGCTTTGTGGAGGTGGATCAATACAGCCTCCAACACGTGCGCTTCGCCAATGTCTTTGCCCTGGGCGATGTGAGCGGCATGCCCAACTCCAAAACCGCCGCGGCGGTGCGGGGCCAGGCCCCTGTGGTGACTGCCAACCTGCTGGCCCTGTTGGATGACAGACCCCTGGCTGCTGCCTACGACGGCTACAGCTGCTGCCCCCTGATCACGGGCTACGGCAAGACGATCATGGCTGAGTTCAACTACAAGCAAGAGCCCACGCCGTCGTTCCCCTTGGATCCCACCAAGGAACGCTGGAGCATGTGGTTTGTGAAGCGCAAGGTGCTTCCCAACCTCTACTGGAACCGGATGCTCACCGGTGCCCTGCATGAGCGGCGCTTTATGCCTGGTGAGAAGGGCTAACTGGGCCAGCGCTAGCGGCCTGCTGGCATTGGCGGGCCATGAGGCCCTCCTCATCGGCGGGGATTTGCTGGAGCTCAAAGGGCTGCAGCCACCCCAGGGCCTGGCTGAGTTCGCCGGCCAGGGCGTTGTCGTTTTGACCGATCCCGCCGGTGAGGGCGATGGCATCGACACCCCCAAGGCAGGCGGCCATGGCCCCAATCCCGGCGATCAGTTGGTGGCGAAACACCGCGATCGCAAGCCCGGCGGCTTCCTGGTTGCTGGCTTGCGTAACTGTGTCTGGATTGCCCATGGATTGGCTACCGGTGGCGATGGCGCGCAGTTGGTGCATGTCGCCGCTGAGGTTGGAGAGGCCAAGCAATCCGCTCTGCTGGCTGAGGGCCTGCTCGAGTTGGTCGGCGCTCAGGCCCTGGCGCAGCTGGTGCAGCAGGATCCCCGGATCCACCGAGCCACTGCGGGTGGCCATCACCAACCCCTCCAGCGGGGTGTAACCCATGGTGGTGGCGATGCTTTGGCCATCGCGGATCGCACAGAGGGAAGCACCACCGCCCAGGTGGCAGCTGATCAAGCGCGGCACCCGCACCACCTCGGAAATGTGTTGGTGGCTGAGGCCATGGAAGCCGAAGCGCCGCAGGCCCTGGTCCCGCCAGCTCGCTGGCAGGGCATAGGTGCGGGCCTCCAATGGCAGGGTGTGGTGAAAGGCGGTGTCGAAGCAGGCCCACTGTTGGACGCCAGGCTTCAGCCAGCTCCCCATGGCGTGCACCAGGGCCAGGGCCGGCCCGTTGTGCAATGGGGCCAGGGGGGTGATGGCTTCCAGCGCAGCGATGGTGCTGGGATCGAGGCGGGTTGGCGTGGTGAACCCCTCTCCTCCATGCACAATCCGATGCACCACCCGCTGCACCTTGTCGGCCCAGGGGCCGAGCGCCTCCTCCAGCCAGGGGCGCAGGCCATCGGCCTGGCTGGCCCCAGAGGAAGGATCCCAGCTGCGTTGGCTGTGCCAGAGCCGTTCTCCAGAGGCCCCGATCAGCGCGGCCTTGAGGCTGGCGCTACCGGCATTGAGTACGAGAACTGTGAACGCCAAGGGGTTGGGTTGCATTTGGGCGTATCTTTGAAGATTGTCTACCGCGTTCTTGATGAACCAACTCCTCTCTTCCCTGCATCCCAATCCAGGATGGGCCGTTCCAGCAATCTTTCCAGTCAGTGACAATTTTCCAGTCAGTGACACGGTAGGCAAACACTGCATTCTCGAGCTCTACAACTGCGACCCCGCCAAGCTCGACGACGAAGCCTTCCTCAGGACCGCCATCACCTCAGCAGCCAAAAGGGCTGGCGCCACCCTGCTCAATCTGATCACCCACCGCTTCGAGCCCCAGGGTGTGACGGGATTGGCCCTCTTGGCCGAATCCCATATTTCGATCCACACCTGGCCTG
>CANHGA010000016.1 GCA_947460085.1 Synechococcaceae cyanobacterium | reverse complement strand
GGTGTCGGTGAGAAGCAACGGCATGCTGCTGCCCCCTTCTGGATCGGCAATCTCCAGGCGCCGGGTGGTGGGATCGAGGGTGGCGAACAGTTTGTTTTCAGCTAGTACCGCGTTGCTGCCCGTGGCCTTGGTGAGGGCATTCAGCAGCGAACTCTTGCCGGCATTGGTGTAGCCCACCAAGGCCAGCCGTTTCAGGCCGGAGCGGCCTTCCCGGAGGCGGGCCCGATGCTCACCCAGGGCTTTGACCTCCTTGTTGAGCCGTTCGATGCGCCGGGCAATGGCCCGCCGGTCTTTTTCCAGCTGGGTTTCACCGGGGCCCCGGGTGCCGATGCCACCGCCCTGGCGCGACAGGCTGAGGCCGCGCCCGCTGAGGCGGGGCAGGCGATAGCGCATTTGGGCCAATTCCACCTGCAAGCGACCCGCTGAGCTGGCGGCCCTTTGGGCAAAGATGTCGAGGATCAGTTCGCTCCTGTCGCTCACGGGGAGGTCGAGGAGCCGTTCCAAATTGCGGGCCTGAACGGGGGTGAGTTCCCGATCGGTCACCACCAGGGTGGCCCCAACCCGGCGGGCTTCCAGGGAGGCTTCGGCCACCTTGCCCTCCCCCCAGATGGTTTGGGGGGACACCTGGGTGCGGCGCTGCTCCACCACGCCAACGGGGATGCCCCCGGCGCTGCGCACCAGCCCTTCGAGTTCGCCGATCAACCGTTGGGCTGCGCCCCGATCGCCGGGGGTGAGGGCGAGGAGCAACACCTTGTCTTGGGCGGAGGCCACCAGGTCGGTGGCAGCGGCCGCGGCAGGGGCCCCTTCGGCGATGGCCAGGCTGGCTGGATCCGTGGCACAGAGATCAACCAGATCGCCTTCGAGCTGCAGGGGCCAGGGCTGCTCTGCGGCGCTGCTGGGGCTGACCACCAGGGCAGGCCAATGGCCCCCGGCAGCGGCTTGATCGCCATAGCGCAACCAAAGCTGGGGGGAGAGATCCAAGCCCACCACGCCTTCTTGCATGGTGGGCTCGAGGTGCTTGGCCCGGCCGCAACAGGTCACCAGGCGCAGGTCGGTGCCCTGGCGGCGTTCAGGGCCGGGCAGCTTGTCCAGCACCCGACCCGATTGCTCCAGGGGCCCCACCCACAGCAGCCGGCAGAGGCCGCGCCCATCAATCACCAGGGTGAGCGGCAGGCTCAGTTCCCGGCTTTCGCTGGCCAGCCGCTGCAGGCAGAGCAATTCCGCCAGGCCATCCTCGGGGTGGCGCCGATGGCAGAGCCGCTCCAGGCGGCGGCGCTGGGAGGGACGTAAACCTGCGGTGCGGCCGGCCAGAACTCCTTGCTTCAAGGGCGTTTCACCAGCACGCAGGGGATGCCCGCTGCCCGGGCGGCTTGCTCATCGGCAGGGCTATCGCCCACATGCCACACCTGGTGGGCTTCCAGGCCGAGGGCTTGGAGGGCAAGCTGCAGGGGCTTGGGGTTGGGTTTGGCGGCGCCGGCCTGGCTGGAGATCACCACGGCATCAAGCCAGGGGTTCAGGCCTAGGCCCTCGAGTAGGTCGTGGAGGCGTTGGTCGAAATTGCTGACCACCGCCAATTTGAGGCCCCGGGCTTTCCATGCCTCCAACTGGCTGGGCACGTCGGCAAACACCCGCCAGAGGTCGGTGCAGGCAAAGCGCTCAAACAGCTCGATGCGCAGCGCCTCGGGGGCTGGCCCAGCTCCTGCTTGGAGCAGGGTCTCGTTGATGCGTTCACCCCACCAGCTGATTTCCGCCCCCTTCAGGGCAGGACCTTCCAGGCCCGGAAAGGCCAAGGGGGGGGCTTGGCCGTAAATCGAGCCAAACACCCGATCGATGGCCGCGGGCTCCACGGTGAGTCCATGGCGTTGGGCCAGGGCCGCATAGGTGGTGCCCACCGAGTCCTTGAGCCCGATCAAGGTGCCCATGGCATCCAGCAACAGACCAGCCGGAGGGCTGGGACGGGCTGTCATGACGACCACTGCAGGGCGGCACTACCAAGCCAGCCAGCAGCCACCTTGGCCTGGTGGGTTTTGCCGGGCATGCGGGAGAGGTAGGCCAGGCGTCGGATTTGGAAGGCGGCAGATCCGGCCAGGGTGAAGCCGCCCCCGGTGAGGGCCGCTTCGCCTTTGCCCAGGCTCATCATTTCGCCGAGGTCCTTGAAGTGGAAAGGCTCGAGGGGTTCGTTCGCCAGGGATCGCAACAGATTGGCCGCCAGGCAGTCGGCTTGCTGAAAGGCCACTTGGGCGGTGGTTGGCACCGGATCGAGGCCGTCCAGCTGGGCGATATCGCCGATGGCAAACAACCGGGGATGGTCCAAAACCTGCAAATCCGGCTGGCAAGCCAGGCGGCCATTGGCCCCGGCGGGAGCCTTTGCCCCGGCGGGAGCCTTGGGTTCGATCGGCGGAGCCTCAAAGCGCAGACCGGCCGTCCAAATGACGCCATTGGTGGCCAGCCGTTCGGGCCCTTGGGGCCCAAGGAGCTCGAGATGGTCACTGCCGACGGCAACCACCTCCGTGTGGCAGCGCAGGCGGATGTCTTTGCGTTGCAGGGCCAGCTTGGCCTGCTCCCGATTGAAGGACTTGGCGGCGGGCAAGAGGTTGCTGCCGCGTTCGATGAGCTCCACCACGGCGGCCCCTTCCAGGCTGTCGGCCAATTTGCAAGCCAATTCGACGCCGCTGGCCCCGGCGCCCACCACGGCAATCCGTTGCAGTGGCCGCCGGTGTTGGCGCAGCTGCCCAACCAACTGTTGGAGCTTCTCCACATCGGCCAAGGTGCGAAATCCCAGGCTGTGCTCCTCCACGCCGGGGATGCCAAAACTGTTGGAGGCGGCCCCTGTGGCGATCACTAGCCGGCTGAAGTTCAGTTGGCGGCCTGATTGGGTTTCAACGGTCTTGGTGTTGCTATTGATGCGGCTGACCTTGTCTTGTAACCAGGCCACGCCTTTGCCTGCCAGCAGGGCGTCGTAGCGGGGCGCAATTTCCCAACTGTGCAGTTCCCCGCTGAACAGTTCGTAGAGCAGGGGCAGGAACAGGAAGCGTTCGTTGGGCTCGATCAGCAAGATCGGCGGATGCCCCTTGCGCGCGGCCAGGGCCAGGGCGGTGTAGAGCCCTCCAAAGCCCCCACCCACAATCACCACCGGTGCGGCTGTCATCGGTCTATCCGGCAACACACGTTGGGGTTGGGTGCGGTGGTTTGAACCCTAACCAGGGGCTAGGGCTGCGGGCGATGATGGGGCGATGGTGACGACCCAAGCCCCCACCTATCCCTGTGATCGAGCCGGTGCGCCGATTGATTTGGCTGCGGCCCGACATTTGCTTGAGCCCCTAACGCCCCCGGAACGGCTCGCGTGGGCCCAGCAGACCTTTGGGGAGGGGTTTGCCCTCACCACCAGTTTTGGCATTCAGGCGGCCGTGCTGTTGCACATGGTCAGTGGGTTGGCCAGGGCGAGTGGCCAGCCGGTGCAAGTGATTTGGGTGGATACGGGCTATCTCCCCCCCGAGACCTACCGCTACGCCCAGCAGCTGTCGGAGTTGCTTGAGCTGAACGTGCACGTTGCCCAAGCGCCGATGGGGCCGGCCCGCATGGAAGCCCTCCATGGCCGGCTTTGGGAGACCGGCACGGCCGAAGCCCTCGGGCTCTATCACCGCATTCGCAAGGTGGAACCCCTCGATCGGGCCCTCACCGATCTGGGGGTGACCTGTTGGGCCAGCGGGGTGCGCGGAACCCAAACGGACCACCGCAGTGGCATGCAGCCCCTCGACCCGATCCGGCAGCGCTGGTCCCTGCGACCCCTGCTGAGCTGGACCAAGCGAGACGTCTTCTATTACATGCAGGACCACGCCCTTCCCCAGCACCCCCTGTTTGCTCAGGGGTATTCCACCGTGGGCGATTGGCACTCCAGCGCCCCCGACGATGGTGGGATCAGCGGTAGGGCCACCCGGTTTGGGGGCTTGAAGCAGGAGTGCGGCATCCATCTGCCCGGGGTGTTGGGCGAAGGCATTTAGGGGTGGCGCCTGAGGTGCCCGACGCGGTGGCGCCCGAGGCGGCCCATTGGCTCTTGATTGGCAACAGCCGCTGGCATTGGGCCTGCCAAGGCCTGGATGGCTGGCGCAGTTGGCATGCCCCGCCGGGCTTTGGCATTGGGGGGGTGCCCATGGCCGGTTTACGGAACGCTGGTGTTCAGCTGGCCGGTTGGGCTGCCGTAGGCCCCATCCCCGACCAGTTGGGTCTGGATGGCAGCGCGCCCATGGGCTTGGCCGACATTCCCCTGCAGGCCATGCCCCCGTGGCTGGGCGTGGACCGGGCCCTGGTGGGCTGGAGAGCCTGGCAGCTCTCGGATTCACCGGTGTTGGTGGCCGATGCAGGTACGGCCTTAAGCCTGACCCGGGTGGATGCGGTTGGTCGGTTTGTGGGGGGCCGTCTGATGGCTGGGGCCGCCCTGCAATTGCGGGCGCTGGCGGAGGGAACAGCCCAATTGCCGAAGATCGGGGTCTCCGCAGGACTTGCCGATGGCATGCCCGCTGTGATGGCCACTGGGCATTGGCCCATGGCCACTGGGCTTTGGCCAATCCAGACAGAAGCGGCCATGGGCTCTGGGGTGCTCTGGGGCATGGCTGGTGCCATTGCCCTCGCTGCCCAGCAGGTGTGGGCAGAGCAGCCGGATT
This sequence comes from Synechococcaceae cyanobacterium, assembly GCA_947460085.1. Lineage (GTDB taxonomy): Bacteria > Cyanobacteriota > Cyanobacteriia > PCC-6307 > Cyanobiaceae > Cyanobium_A. The sequence goes on along the minus strand of CANHGA010000016.1, from coordinate 12,023 downwards.
GCCAGATCTGGCTCACCGGCGGCGATGGGGCCCAACTCGAGCCGTTGCTGGCGGGTTGGTTGGGCGCGCGCTCGGGCTTGGAGGGGCGCCTGCAATGGGCTCCAGACCTGGCCCTTGAGGCCCTCGCGGCGCTCAGGCCAGGCCCAGGTCGCTGAGGATTTGGTCGGCCATGGTTTCGGCCTTCACTTTCAAATAGAGCTTCTCCAGCTTGCCTTCGGCATCCACCACAAAGGTGTGGCGCATCATGCCCATGTATTCGCGGCCCATGAATTTCTTAAGCCCGTAGCTTTCGTAGGACTCGGCCACCGGGCAGGGTTCCGCGTCGCTGAGCAGGGTGAAGGGCAGGCTGTACTTAGCCATAAATTTGCTGTGGCTTGCGGCGCCGTCCTTACTGATGCCAAGCACCTTGATCCCGTGCTGTTCGAAGGCTGCCCATTGGTCGCGGAAGTTGCACGCTTCTTTGGTGCAGCCTGGGGTGTCGTCCTTGGGGTAGAAGTAAATCACCACCCTTTGGCCCTTGAGGTCCTTCAGGCTTACCGGTTGACCGTCCTGGTCCGGCAGGGTGAAATCGGGGGCGGGGTCACCGATCTGCAGGGCCATTCAGCGTGAACGCAACAATGGCGAGAGCCTAAGGGGCCTTCTGGAGCCATCGCTGCCAACGCCAGTGTCCAAGCAACGGCTGCCAATCCGTGGGCAGGCAGTCCAACTGTGGCTCTTGCCCCTGCAGGGGGCTGCATGGCAGGTGCTCTCGGCCCAGGAAATTCTCTGGGGGCAAGCCTTGTCCCCCTTGGGCAGCCAGCGCTATTGGCACAGCAGGGCGGCCATGCGCGAGGTGTTAGCGGAAGCCCTGGGCTGTGACCCGGCGGCGGTGCCGTTGAACAGTCCACCGGGTCAACCCCCGCAGTTGGAGGGCGGCTGGGTCAGCCTCAGCCATAGCCGTGATGGGGTCTTGCTGGGCTATGCCCCCGTGCCCATTGGGGTGGACCTGGAGCGCTTTGATCGTCCCTTGGACGGTCGGGCCTTGGCCGAGCGTTTTTTCCCTCCTGAGGAAGTCGACCAGTTGCACCAGCTGCCCGGTGATCGCCTGCGCTTGGCCGTGTTGACCAGTTGGGTGGCGAAGGAGGCGGCGATCAAATGGCGCCAGCGAACGCTGGCAGCGGAACTCAGCTTTTGGCGTTTTGATCACGGTGATGGCCGGCTGCATCACCAGCGCGAAGCGTTGGAGCTCACGCCCCAAGTGGGCCAGAGCGGCGGCTGGCTGTGGGCGGCCGTGCTGGGCTGAGTAGGGGGGAGCTGCGGGGGCAGTCCAGTATTGGCCCCTATCCTTGGCCTTCAGCCAGCAGGGGCGCCATGGATCGAGAGCTGCTGAAGGCCCCACGGACCCTGGGCTTGGTTGGCCGCCTGATGCTGGGCTTGATGGCTGGGGCGGCTCCTGCGATGGCTTTACCTGCGATGGCCTTCCCTGCGACGGCCATGCCCCTGGCACCGGCACCGGCCCATGGGGCCGTTGATCCGGCCACCGCCGGGGATGATCGGGCAGTTTTCAAAGGATTCTTGGCTGGTGCGCCGCTCACCAATCGGCGCCTGCTGGATGATTTGGCCCGCACGGAATGGAGTCCCCAGGAGATCCGGGCGGCTCTGGTGAAGGTGTACGGCGTGAAGGTGGAGCGGGTGTCGGGGTTTTTGGATTCCCCCGCCGGCCGTGCCCTGGTCAATCAGCACGTGGAGGGTTGGTCCCCCTGGCTCGCTCCCCAACTCAAGGCCTATGGGTTGCGTTCGGCCATCTTGAAGGCCTCACGCCAGGAGGCCCTCTCCGCCGCAGGGGTGGTGGCGGCGTTGCCCGTGCGCTTCTGGCTGCCCCAGACCACGGCGGAGGCCCGCAGGACCAATCCGGATCCGGTGTGCCCAGCCCAATGCGGCGATTCCGTTTTGGCCCATTTGGCCTTTTTGATGGCTTCGCTGCAAGTGGGAGCGATGGGCCGTTAGGCCCTGGCCATCACCAGATGGTGGGTCAGTTGCTGGGGAATGGTTTGGTTCAGCCTTTGCCCAAAGCCCCGGTGGAGGAGCTCGATCTGGATGGCGGTGAGGGGTTGGTTGCCCAGGGCCTCAAGTTGGGTGCGATAGCTACTGCCATCGGCGAGCCAGCGGGCGATGCGAGCCGGTGAGATTTCGAGTTCCAGGGATTCGTCCCAGAGCTCGCTGGTCACGGTCCATCCATGGGAGCCCAACCAGCTACTGGCGATCCGCTGATTGGCATCGCCTGCTTCCAGCCCAGCCGTTTCCTGGTCTGCAAGCTCCCTGAGCAGATTGGTTAGGTCGGCTTGGAAACTTGTATTGGCCCCAGGACGGGTGATCGGTTGGGCCTTGAGGGCAGCCAGTAAACCCGTGGCTGGACCAATCCGGGGTGTGCTGAACAGCAGGCGCCATTGGCCCTGGGGGCTGATCAACCCCTCGAGGGCGCTGAGCCAGGCTTCGACCCCGCCTGGTTCGAGGTGCCGCCAGGGTTGGCGGGCTGCGATCCATTCGAAGCGGGCCCCTTTGGCTTGCAGGTTGCTGGTCAAAGCCTCGGGTTGATCCGGGGGACACACCACCACCTGGGGTTGGCGGAGGGCATCGAGCAGCTGCAGCTGCGCGGCCAAGCGCTCCTGATCGGAGCCATGGCCCACCGTGATCACCACCTCCCCTTCGGGGGTGGCCTCGAGGGGGTCGAGGGCCCAGAGCAGGGAATGGGCCTCCAGGATCAGCACCCGATCGTGGCGCTGCCACGGGGCCCCCGCCCACAGGCGCCGGCGCAGGGCGTCGAGGCGTTCCCCTTCCGCGGTGGCTTGCCGTTGCAACCAGCGCTCTAGTTGGGGATCGTCGGGGCTGCTGCTCAACACATCGCCTTGGTCCGCCGCCGTTTCGGCCGCGGCGGCGAGTTGGGCGGCGCGGCGTTGCTGGAGGCGTTGGCGCAGGGCCCCCTCCCAGCCCAGGTGGCCTGGTTGCCAAAACACCTCGCCCTGCAGGCTTGTGGGGAGGTACTGCTGGGCCACCCAGTGCTCGGCGTAGGCATGGGGGTAGCGGTAGCCGGCGCCATCGCCAAAGGCCTTGCCATCGCGGTTCCCATCGCGCAGGTGGGCGGGCACCTGCTGCCTGTTGGCTGTTTTGACGCTTTTGAGGGCATCAAAAAATCCCAGCAGGCTGTTGCTCTTCTCGGCGCCGGCGAGATACAGCGCGGCCTGGGCTAGGGGGTAGAGCCCTTCGGGCAAGCCCACCCGTTCAAAGGCCGCGGCGCAGGCCTCCACCACCACGATGGCTTGGGGATCGGCAAGGCCAATGTCTTCCCCGGCGGAGATCAACATCCGCCGGAAGATGAAGCGGGGGTTTTCGCCGGCCTCCACCATCCGCGCCAGCCAAAACAGGGCGGCATCGGCATCGGAGCCCCGTAGCGATTTGATGAACGCACTGATGGTGTCGAAGTGGGCGTCACCTTGTTTGTCGTAGAGCACCGCCCGCTGCTGGATCGATTCCTCGGCGATGGCGAGATCGATGCTGATCAGACCATCGGCGTTGGGGGCGGTGGTTTCGACGGCGAGCTCCAGGGCGTTGAGCAAGCTGCGGGCATCGCCGCCGGCCACATCCAGCAGGTGTTCGCTGGCTTCCTCACTGATCACGATGGGGCGGTCCCCATAGCCCACCTCGCGATCCTTCAGGGCCCGATTGAGCAGTTGGCGCAGGTGGGCGGGCTCGAGTGGTTGCAGCCGGAAGAGGCGTGAGCGGCTCACCAAAGCCTTGTTCACTTCGAAGAAGGGGTTTTCGGTGGTGGCCCCAATCAGGGTGAGGGTGCCGTTCTCCACCCAGGGCAGCAGGGCGTCCTGTTGGGCACTGTTGAAGCGGTGGACCTCATCGATAAACAGGGTGGTGCGAAGGCTGTGGCGCTCCAGCCTCTCCTTGGCCGCATCCACTTCGATTCGCAGATCCTTCACCCCTGCCAGCACGGCGTTCAGGCTGCTGAAATGGGCTCTCGTGCTCCCGGCAATGATTCGGGCCAGGGTGGTTTTGCCCACGCCGGGGGGGCCGTGCAAGATCAGATTGCCGACCCGATCGGCGGCGATGGCTCGCCGCAACAGGCGCCCTTGACCGAGGATTCCTTCCTGGCCAACGAAGTCGTCGAGGGTCTTGGGCCTCAGCCGATCGGCCAGGGGGGCCACCTTGGCCAGGATCGTTTCGCGGTGGTGCCCAAACAGGTCACTCAAGGTCCCTCAAGGCTGCTGGGAGCCATCGGCGCATACCGCCATCATCGGGCCTGTGGCGATACGCTCCGCCCATGGGCGCCCTTTCTCCAAAGCTGATGAAGCGGATCGCTCCCTTGCTGCCTGCAGCGGTTGCCAGCTGCCTGCTCCTGGCCGGTTGTCACTCCAATCCAGCCGATGCCCAACGGGTGCCGCGGGTGCAATCCCAGCCGGTGGGCATGGCGCCATTTCCCAACAGCATCGAAACGGTGAGCACCCTGGAGGCGGCCTCCGAGGTGCAGTTGGCCGCCCAAGCCAGCGGTCGCATTGTGCAGTTGCTGGTGAGCCAGGGCGATCGGGTGCAACGGGGCCAGTTGCTCCTGGTGTTGGACCAGGCCCAGTTGCGGGCTGAGGTGGCGAGCCTGCGAGGCCAAATGCAAACCAACAAACTCAACTACGAGCGCTTCAACTACTTGGTGAAGGAGGGAGCGGCCAGTTCCCTGCAGCGGGATGAGTATCGCCAGGCTTATATCGCGGCCCGGGAGGCATTGGCTGCCCGCCAGGCCGATTTGGCGTTCAAGGCCCTGCGATCACCGATTGCTGGCACCGTGGCTGATTTACAAGTCAAGGCTGGTGATGTGATCCAAGCGGGCTCACCGCTTACCAAAGTGATTGGCGAGAGTGAGCTTCTGGCCCGCATCGATGTGCCAGCGATCTATGCGCCCCAACTCAGGCCTGGGCTGACGGTTGCGTTGATCGATCCGATCCGCAAGACCCCCTTGGAGACAGGAGTGGTGGATTCGGTGGATCCAGGGGTCATTGTCGCCAGCCAGTCGGTGTTGGTTAAGGCGGCCTTTGCCAATCCCAAGGGCCTGCTGCGCAATGGCTTGCGGGTGAGAACCAAGCTCATCCTTGGCACCGAGGAAGCCCTCGCCGTGCCCTTCACAGCCGTCAGCCAACTCGCCGGCCAAAGCTTTGTCTATGTGGTGGGTAGCCGCGCTGATCTCGAGCGCCGGCCGGGCCGGGCCGATCTGCAGGCGGTGCGGCAACAGCCAGCCAACACCCAGTTCGCGATTCAAACCCCCGTGCAGCTTGGCCCCCTGCAGGGCAACTGTTATCCCGTGCTTCGGGGCTTGCAGCCTGGGCAGCGGGTGATCACAACGGGTTTGTTGAATTTGCGGCATGGCGCACCGGTGAAAACGGCGCGCATCCACTAAGTTGCGACCAAACGACTATCTGCTGTGCTTCGCCGCTCCGTTTTGGCCCACCCCCAACCGGCTCGAGCACTGAAGAAGGCCCAACCTTTGACTGGTTTGCCCTTGCCAGGCCTGATCGGTTTGCCCTTGCTAGGCCTGATCGCCCTGGCTGGCTGTGGCGCCAAACCGCCGGCCCGACCGCCCCTGGTGGTGCAGGTAGAAACGATTGGTGAGGCCAGCTTCAGCCCCACCATCGAGGTGGTGAGCGTGTTGGCCTCCACCACCGATGTGACCCTGCGGCCCGAGGCAGACGGCCGCGTGGTGAAGATTCTGGCGACCCAAGGCCAGCGGGTTAAGGCTGGTCAGCCGATTCTGGTGCTGGACAATGTCCAGCCGCGGGCTGAACTCAATTCCAGTGTTGCTGAGGCACGGAAGGACCGGGTGAATGCCGAGCGCTACATCTTCTTGAATCAGCAGGGGGCTGTTTCCACCCGAGATCGGGACTTTTACGTCACCCAGGCCATTCAAAGCTCCCAGACAGTTCGCGCCGATGCCGCAACCCTGGGTTACAAGTACGTCACGGCCCCAATCGCTGGCGAAATTGGCGACCTGGATTCCGTCAAGCTTGGCGATTACATCCGCCAGGGTCAGGCGATTACCGGCATTGTTGATAACTCCACCCTGTGGACCTTGATGGATGTGCCTGCTACCCAGGCCTCCGGGGTGAGACTGGGGCAGGCCGTATTGCTGCAAAGCCAGGGCAATCCCCCGGTGAATGGCAGTGGCAAGGTGGTGTTTATTTCTCCTTACTTTGGAGTGAGCGGAAGTACGTCTTCCCCCAATACGGTGTTGGTGAAGGCTGAATTTCCCAACCTCACCGGCAAGCTCAAAACCGGCCAGTCCGTGCGCAATCGCATTATCACCGGCACATCCCGCCAACTCTCCGTGCCCGTGCAGGCCGTGATGATGCAGGCCCAACAACCGTTTGTTTATCGGATTTTCCCCCTTTCCCAAGTGCTGCCCAAGATCAAGGCATCAACCCAAATACCGCCGGCGCAAAAGCAGAAATTGGAAGCCCTCCCCCTGCAGACGCCGATCGTGGTTCAGATACCTGTGAAGCTCGGCACCTTGCAGGACAATCGCTATCCAGTGCTCTCGGGCCTGGTGGCCGGCGATCGGGTGGTGGTGAGCAATACGGCCCTGTTGCGCACAGGCATGCCGGTCAAGCTGGCCGGCGGTGCCGCCCAGCCGGGCGTGAACTGAGGATTACCAATGTCGCTCTCCGATAATTTCATTAAACGGCCCGTTCTGACGACCGTTTGCAGCATCCTGATCGTGTTAGTTGGGCTTATTGCCCTTCCCACCCTGCCCATTGAAAATCTTCCAAATATTGCCCCGCCGCAGATTCAGGTCACGGCGACCTATGGCGGGGCCAATTCCTTGGTGACAGAGCAGGCCGTCACCAATGTGCTTGAGCAGCAGATTAATGGTGTTCCAGGTGCGGCCTATATTTCGTCATTGAGTTCAAATACGGGGCAAAGTACCGTTAATGTCTTTTTTGACCAGGGAACAGACGTCAATATTGACCAGGTTAATGTTCAAAATAGGGTCACGCTTGCCAATCCACAGCTACCCGACCAGGTTAAATCCACTGGGGTGTCGGTCATTCAGACAACCCCTTCGATTCTGCTTGCTTATCAGGTCTCTTCAACGCAAGGCCAATTTGATGCTCCCTATATCAATGGCCTGATCTATCAGCAGCTTTTCTATCAGCTTGAGCGCATACCTGGAGTCGCCCAGGCCCAGCTGTTTGGCGGTAGCAATCCTGCCTTTTGGTTGTTCCTTGATCCCATCAAGCTCACCTCCAACCAGCTAACGGCCAATGACGTGGTCAATGCCGTCAAGAGTCAGAACTCGGTGGCGATCGGTGGCTTGGTGGGTGGTCCGCCCGCCGGAGGCGATCAGTTGTTCACCTACCCGATCTTGGTGGAGAACAACGGCAACTTGATTTCGATCGAAGAGCTGAACAAATTGATTGTGGGTAAGTCGCCCCAGGGGAACCTGCTGCGGCTGGCCGATGTGGGTGGGGCCTCCTATGGCTTCAACACCTTTTCCACCCAAGGCGTGGATATCAATGGCAACCCCGCCGTCACGATTGGCGTCTATCAAACCCCGGATAGCAACGCCCTGCAGGTGTCTGAGGCGGTGGTTGAGCTGATGGACCAATTCGCTTCCCAGATGCCACCTGGGATCACCTTGACCGAGATTTATAACGTTGGCCAATTCATCGAATCGGCCGTTGAGGGGGTTGTCGATGCCCTGGGCCTAGCGATTGTGCTGGTGCTTGTGATTCTGTTTCTGTTTCTTCAGAACTGGCGGGCCACGATCGTGCCCAGCCTGGCGATCCCTATCTCCTTGGTGGGCACCTTCGCCTTTATCAAGGTCTTTGGTTTCTCGATCAACCAGCTCACCTTGCTAGGCCTGGTGCTAGCCACTGGCCTGGTGGTGGATGACGCGATTGTGGTGATTGAGGCTGTCTCCAAAAATCTGGAGAAGGGTATGAAGCCGATGGATGCGGCCATCGATTGCATGGGCCAATTGATTGGAGCGCTGATTGCTACATCGCTTGTGCTGATGGCGGTCTTTGTGCCCGTGGCCTTTTATCCGGGTGGAATCGGCATCATCTATCGGCAATTCGCCCTGACGATCGCGTTTTCGATCGCCATTTCCACGTTCAACGCCCTGACTTTTTCGCCGATGATGTCGGCATTGATTCTCAAATCTGAGTTGCCCCCCAAGCCAAAGGGTTGGGGTTGGACCGTGGCTGGCCTGCTGGTGGGCTTGGCGTTTGGCCGCTTCAGTTCTGCCTCTTTTGGTGTTGGTGCCTATATCTTCGGTTTGGTGGTCTTTGGCTTTGCCGGCAGCCGATTGGCTTTGATTTTTGATCGGTTTAATTACTACTTTTCCCGACTGGAGAAGGGCTACGCCTCCCTGCTTGTGCAACTGATTGCCCGCCGCAAGCTCATTTTGAGCGGTTTGGCTGGAGGCATTGTGCTCACGGCGATTGCCTTTTCTGCGTTGCCATCAGCCTTTATTCCCGAAGAGGATCAGGGCTATGGGTTGGGCATCTATCAACTCCAGAATGGAGCTTCCCTCTCCCAAACCCAGGCTATGGGGAAGCAAATTGCCCAGGTTCTCAAGACCGAGTCCGATGTCACCTCCGCGGGCATTATTAGCGGCTCCGGTTTTAACGGTGCCAGCCCTGACCAGGGTCTGTTCTTCTTTGGCTTGAAACCCCTCGAGGAGCGCTCGGGCGCAGAGCACAAGGCCCCAGCCATTGTGGGGCGGCTCAACGCCAAGCTGGAAAAGCTCAGCGGTGGCCTGGCGATGGCATCCCAGCCCCCAGCCATTCCCGGCTTCTCCGCCCAGGGTGGCTTCTATTTCCAATTCAATGACCTCAGCAATGGGGCCTATTCCTTTACCCAGCTCAATGGCCTTGCCCAGCAACTCATCGCTAAGGGCACTGCCAGTGGCCAGTTTTCCTCCCTCTATACCCAGTTCATCCCCAGTGCACCGGCTTTCGGCCTAAAGATCGATCGCTCGATCATGGGAACTTTGAATGTGGATTTTCAGCAGGCGATGCAAACGATCGCCGTGCTGGCAGGGGGCAACTACTCAGGTCTCACCTATGAGGATGGTCAGGTACGCAATATCTATGTTCAGGCTCAAGCCCAAGGGCGCAGCAAACTTGATGATGTGCTGAGCTACTACGTTCGCAACAAGGATGACAAGCTTATTCAGGTTTCTCAATTTGCCAAGGGTGATTTAACTAGTGCTCCTCCCGTGATTAGTCACTACAACCTGTACCGAACCATTCTGGTGCAGGGTGCTGAGGCAATCGGGAAGAGTTCAGGCCAAGCCCTAACCGCGATTCAGCAGATTTTTAATTCGCTTGATTTCAACAATATTGGCTACGCCTTCACCGGTATTGCTTCGCTGCAGCTGTCAGCCGGTAATGCGAGCGTGCTGGTATTTGGCCTGGGCATTTTGGTGGTGTACCTGGTGCTTTCTGCCCAATACGAAAGCTATGTCACCCCTGTGGTGATTTTGATGACGGTTCCCTTGGCGATGCTCGGGGCGCTGGTGTTCCTGGCCCTGCGCTCGATTGACCTCAACATCTACGCCCAAGTTGGCTTGGTCACTTTGATTGGCTTAGCAGCCAAAAACGGCATTCTGATTGTGGAAGTGGCTGAGGAGCACATGGAGTCTGGGATGACGGCCACCGAGGCCGCCATTGCTGCCGCTGAGTCACGGATGCGTCCCATTTTGATGACCGCGATTGCATCCTTGGCGGGCTTCTTGCCGCTGGTGTTGGCTACTACGGCTGGAGCCAATAGCCAGCAGTCGCTTGGCACCGTGATTTTCGGGGGCCTGCTTGTGGCAACCGTGCTGTCCCTTGGGGTGGTGCCGCCCTTCTATGTGGCGATCAAGCACCTGGAAGCTGGTTGGTTCGGCAAGCCCCAGCTAAAGCCTGATTAGGTGATCACGGTGGGGCGATCCATTCCGGTACGGGTTTTGATTTCCGCTAACTGATCGATTGAGTTGATCAGATCGGCTAAGGCCTGTTGGGGGTCTTGGTTGAGATTGCCGCTTGGGGGCACATAGCTCTCGAGGTACACCCGCAGGGTGGCCCCCTGGGTGCCGGTGCCAGAGAGCCTCAGCACCACCCGGCTGCCGTCATCCAGGAGCAGCCGCAGGCCCTGGCCGCTACTGATCGATCCATCCACCGGATCGGTGTAGCTGAAATCATCGGCCGTGGCGATGCTGCGCCCCGCAAAGCGCTCGCCCACGAGGGCGGGCTGCATGGCCTTGATGCGGTCGTAGAGGCCATGGGCGGCGTCGCTGGCAATGGCTTCGTAATCGTGGCGGGAGTAGTAGTGGCGGCCAAAACGGCCCCAGTGGGCGGCCATCACCTCGGCCACGCTGCATTGCTTGCGCGCCAAGATTTGCAGCCAGAAGAGCACGGCCCAGAGCCCATCTTTTTCGCGAATATGGTTACTTCCGGTGCCAAAACTCTCCTCGCCGCAGAGGGTGATGCGGCCGGCATCGAGCAGGTTGCCGAAGAACTTCCAGCCCGTAGGGGTTTCAAAACAGGCCAGGCCAAGCTCCTTGGCCACCACATCGGCGGCGGCGCTGGTGGGCATCGATCGAGCCACCCCGCTAAGCCCATCGGCGTAGCCGGGGGCCAGGGTGGCATTGGCGGTGAGGACAGCGAGGCTGTCGCTGGGATTCACGAAGCAGTGGCGGCCAAGGATCATGTTGCGATCGCCGTCGCCATCACAGGCGGCGCCAAAACGGAAGTGATCCCCCTTGAGCAACAACTCCGCCAGGTCGTGGGCGTAGGTGAGGTTGGGGTCGGGGTGGCCGCCGCCGAAATCTTCCAGGGGGATGCCGTTACGAACGGTGCCCGCGGGCGCTCCAAGCAGCCCCTCGAAAATCTTGCTGGCATAGGGGCCGGTCACCGCATGCATGGCGTCAAAGGCCACCGGGAAGTTGCCTTGGAGGAGCGCCCCGATCTGGTCAAAGTCGAACAGCCGCTGCATCAGGGCGACGTAGTCGTCGACGCCATCGATCACCTGCACCTCCAGCGTTCCCAGCTGGCATCGGCCCGGGGCCTCCAGGCTCAAGGTCGGTCCGCCTTCGGCGATGCGATAGCCGCCCAGGGTTTGGGTTGCGGCATAGATGGCATCGGTGATCGATTCAGGGGCCGGCCCCCCATTGGCCCCGTTCACCTTGACACCGAAGTCGCCCTCGGGGCCGCCGGGGTTGTGGCTGGCCGAGAGGATGATCCCGCCGATCGCCCCGTGTTGGCGAATCAGATGGGAGGCCGCCGGCGTGGAGAGAATCCCGCCAGTAGTGGTAATCAGTTTGGCCACCCCATGGGCCGTCGCCATGCGGGCAATCACAGCGATGGCCCTGGCATTTCCGTAGCGGCCATCGCCCCCAACGACCAGGGTGCCGCCCACCACCCCAGGCAAGACCTGGAACACCGCCTCGATAAAGCTTTCGAGGTAGTGGGGAGTTTCGAATTGGCGGCTGCTTTTGCGCAGGCCCGAGGTGCCGGGCTTTTGGTCGTTGAAGGGTTTGTCGAGGGCGATCGACCGCATCGATACGGTCATGGTGTTCGTCATCGGCCTACGGAGCCCTGGTTGGGGGCACCAAGTTACCGCTTGCCTATTGGTTTTGGTTTTGGATTAGGCCAAAGCGGCTTTTCTTCTCACCTTTGAGGTCATCGGTGTTGCCCAGCACGGAGCCCGATTGTTTTTTGCAGAACACGAGCAGTTCGGAGGAGGCTTTGTTGAGTTGCTCGCGCCGCTCGTAGCTGTTTTGGGGGGAAACCTTGGCCTGTTGCAGGATCGCCCAGGCGGCGTCTTTGCAACTGGCTGCAAGTTTGGGGTGATCCATCAGGGGGTCAGCCATGCGGCGCGCCTTGTCGCAGAAGCTGCTTTGGTTTTCCCGGCCACAATCCAAGGCAGCCAATTGGATCTCCCGCAGTTCGTCGAGGGTTGGGTAGGGCAGCTCCTTGGTGTTGGCCTGGAGGGGCAACACCAGTAGG
>CANHGA010000015.1 GCA_947460085.1 Synechococcaceae cyanobacterium | reverse complement strand
TGGCCAGCCGCCGCTGCCGGCTGGTGGCCGTGCGGGACGGCCTGACCGCCCGGGGCCTCAGGCGCCATGGCGTGCCAGCCCTGGCGCCGGGCAACCCAATGATGGACGGCTTTGGCAACGAGCCTTGCCCGGCCTGGCTGGGCGCCACCCACCGGTTGCTGTTCCTGCCGGGCAGCCGCCATCCAGAAGCACTCGGCAATGGGGCTCGCCTGCTAGCCCCCCTGGGCCGCAGCAGCCAAAACCTGGGCCTGGGCGCGAAGGGCGGGAAGCCCCTCACCCTGCTGTTTCCCTGCGGATCCCAAAGCGGTCCTGGGATCTGGGGGGCCGTGCTCAAGGCAGCTGGCTTCAGCCAACAGCCCCTGCAACCCGAAGCCGCCGCCATTGGCGCCGACGCAGCCTGGCAACTGGAGGGAAGCCCCGTTCAAGTGCTGCTGGGAAGCGGCTGCTTTGAACGCTGGGCCCCCTGGGCCGAGGTGGGCCTGGCGACCGCCGGCACCGCCACCGAACAACTCGTGGGGCTAGGCATTCCCGCCCTGTCTTTGCCAGGGCCGGGCCCCCAATTCAAAGCCAGCTTTGCCCGCAGACAAAGCCGGTTGCTGGGCGGAGCCGTCGTGCCCTGCCGCAGCGGAGCCCAGCTGGCAGAACGACTCACCCTGCTACTGGCGGAGCCCCTGCTGCGGCAGCAATTGGGTGCCATCGGACAGCGGCGCATGGGAACGGCGGGCGGCAGTGAAGCCCTGGCGGCCTTGGTGGACCGGCGCCTCCTGGGATGATGCGGAGGTCTTCAGTGGCTTCGGTGGCGATGGCTGGCATTCCGGATCGGGCCTACAACGCCGCCTGCGGCAAATTGGCCAGCCAATTGGGCATCAGCCTGGCTTCCGCCCGGCGCAAGGTGGAGGTCAAGGCAGCCCAGCAGGGATTGCGCGACAGCGCTGGCAAACAACAACTTGCTGACCAGCTCCTGGCCGAAGCGATCAGCAGCGGCGACAACAACCACGACTTGCTCACCTCCCTGCTTGAAGCTGTCGGCAACGACGACAACTTCATGGTGGAAGACTGAATCCAGCTATCCCGGAGGGGCCGCGCCCCTAGCGGTTGCCGCCGGTGGAGTGCTCAAACAACAGATGGAACCGGTTTCGATCGAGATCGGCAAAGACCGGAATGCAGGCAAAGCAGCGCTGGGCCAGCTCCCACCTGTCCTCCCGCTTGAGCATGGTTTCGAGCCGATCGCGAGCAGGCAGCAGATAGCGCACATCGCCGGCCGCATAGGCCAACTGGGCATCACTGAGGTCTTCGACCCGGCCCCAATCCGAGCTCTGGGCCTGCTTGTCGAGCTCCACCCCCACCAGCTCCTGCACCACATCCTTGAGGCCATGGCGGGGGCTGTAGGTGCGGCCCAAGCGGCTGCCGATCTTGGTGCAGAAAATCGGATTCACCGCAATCGCCAGATTTTCAGCCAGGGCCGCCACATCGAAGCGGGCGAAATGGAACACCTTTTCGATGGCGGTGTTTTCCATCAGGGCCTGGAGCCTGGGGGCTGAGTCCTGGCCCCGGGAGAGGCGAATGCAGCACACGTTGTCGTGGTCGTCGCAGATCTGCACCAGGCAGAGCCGATCGCGGCCGTGGATCAGCCCCATGGCTTCGGTATCCACCGCCAGGGCCCGGGCACCGGCAAAGAGCGCCGCCCACTCGGCATCAAGGTCGCCGTCAAATACGGCAAAGCGTGAAGGGGCGGGCAGGTTGCTGGGGGTCGAGGCGGCAGCCATGGGGATCAAGCCAAGGGATGCCCCATCGTGACAACCGACCGACCAGCCAGACCACAGGCAGAATGCCCCCCATGGCCAACTCCGGCTCCACCCTGCTGCTCACCCTGCTGCTAGCCATTGGGCTGGTGTTTTTCCTGCGGGCAGCCAGCAAAGACCGCACCACCGTGGTGGACGTGTTTTCCCCCAAGCCTGCGGTGGAAGTGCTCGAGGGCCTCACCAGCTGGCTCACCGCCCGGGGCTGGGCCGCCAGCGGCGGTGACGCCAACCAGCAACTGCTGCGCTTCCGCGGCCAGGTGAGCTCCAGCGTTCCCCTGGCCATCCTGCTGTCGATCCTTGGTGCCGTAGGGGCTGGATGCCTGGGGCTGGTGATTCGCCAACTCATCCCCTCCCTGGGCTGGTGGCCCCTGGTGCTGGCCCTGCTCGGACCAGCCGCCGGCCTGCTCTACCGGCGCCGGGCGGAGCGCGCAGAAACCGTTGAGTTGCGTTTGATCAGCGGGGCAGAGGGTGGGGACACCGCCCTCAAAGTGCGGGCCCACCGCGATGAATTGATTGCCCTGGAATTGGAGTTGGGAGAGCCGCTACAACTGGCCAGCGATGGAGCCCTGCTCAGTTCGCCGATCTAAGTCCCAGATCTCAGTCGCCAATCCGCTGCAAACGATGGCCCCAACCAGCTCCACCAAGCCAAACCATTCCCCTCGCTTGGCCGTCGCTGGCATGGCTGCACTGGCCATCGCTGGACTGGGTCTGGGAACGGCAACGGGAGTCAGGGCCCAGACCTGGGCCGCCAGCAGCGACCCCCTCACCGGCCCGCGGGCCCGCTACAGCAAGGACTGGATCGGCGCGCGACCTGTGGAGCCAACCACCGAAATTTTGGTGATGGCCGGCCATTCCGATTCCCAGGGCATTGGCGGCGCCGGCACGGGCGGTGCCGCGGCGTCGCTGTATGGCGCCAGGCCCATGCAGATCGGCATCACCGATGAACTCTTCTGGAATCTCCTCACCGCCCAGGAGGTGGTGCGGCTCGGGCAAGAGCGCGGCCTGAAGATCCGCTTCTACGACCCCCCCCAGCGTTCCATCGCCAATGGCAATGATCCCCGCACCACCTGGAGTGTGGGCAAGGCCCATGTGGACCAAGGGGGCTATGCCCTGGAAATCCATTACGACGCCTACGGCCGCGATGGGGTGGGCTCTGGCCTGATCCCACCGATCAACAAACCGCTCACCCAGATCGATGAAAGCCTGGCGAAGGCGTTTGGGGCCTATCCCCAGTTCTTCCGCGATGGGCTTGGGGCCCCCAAACGGGGCATCGCCATTCTGGAAATAGGCAAGCTGGAAGGCTCCCTGGAAAACGCCCTCCGCAATCCCCAAACGCGCATTGCATCGCTCCAGGCCATTGCCACCCGCATCGTC
Source organism: Synechococcaceae cyanobacterium (assembly GCA_947460085.1). GTDB lineage: Bacteria > Cyanobacteriota > Cyanobacteriia > PCC-6307 > Cyanobiaceae > Cyanobium_A. Next base: position 13,710 of record CANHGA010000015.1, on the reverse strand, counting down.
GATGCCCTGGCGGCTGGCTTGGGTGCCACCAGCCTGCCGATCAGTCCACCGCCTGATGTGGCGCGCAGCGATCGGTAAGGGTGGCGTCGTCGAACCAATGTTGGGGGCGGGTGAACAGGCTGGTGAGCAGCTCCTCCCGGCTTCCAGCCTCGGGTTTATAGCCGTACTCCCAGCGCACCAAGGGCGGGAGCGACATCAGGATCGACTCCGTGCGGCCATTGGTTTGGAGGCCAAAAATGGTGCCACGATCGAACACCAGGTTGAACTCCACGTAACGTCCGCGGCGATACAACTGGAACTGACGCTCCCGGTCGCCATAGACCGTGGGATTGCGCTTCTCGACGATCGGCACATAGCTGGGCAAGAAGGCATTGCCACAGGCTGACGCCAGGGCAAACAACTGGTCCCAGTTCTGGCTGATGGCTCCGGTGGCCTGGCTCACGTGGGCCGCGGGCCCCTGGGGGTCCTGGCCCTTGTAAATCACCCCACGGGGGTCTTGGTAGTCGTAAAAGATGCCGCCCACGCCCCGGGTTTCATCGCGGTGCTTGAGATAGAAGTACTCGTCGCACCAGGGTTTGAACACCGGGTAATAGGCCGGGTTCACCGAATCGCAAGCGCCCTTGAGGGTGCGGTGGAAGTGCTTCGCGTCTTCGAGGAAGGGGTAGTAAGGGGTGAGATCGGCTCCGCCGCCAAACCACCACACCGGACCCGCTTCGAAGTAGCGGTAATTGAGGTGCACCGTGGGGACGTAGGGGTTCCGGGGGTGCAACACCATCGAGGTGCCGGTGGCAAACCAAGGGTGGCCCTTGGCCTCAGGCCGCTGACTGAGGATCGAGGGGGGCAGCTGATCGCCCGCCACCTCCGAGAAATTCACGCCGCCTTGCTCAAAGATGCGGCCGCCCTTCATCACCCGGGAGCGGCCCCCGCCACCCTCTGGCCGTACCCAGCTCTCTTCTGCGAAGCTGCCGCCGCCATCGAGCTGTTCCAGGCCCGCACAGATGGAATCCTGCAGACCCATCAACAGGGCCTTCGCCCTGGCGCGGGAGTCGGCGGGAGGAGTTTCCAGGGCCGGGGCAGAGCCGGTTCCAGCGAGCTTGTTTTTGCCGCGAGCCAGCAAAGCCTTAAACATCGAGCACGCGCCGTAACGACGCCACAAATGCAACCACCTTTTCAGGCCACCTAGCCGCCAGACAAGCCTTCGAGAGGCTCTGTCATGGCACCTAGGATCACGGGCCCCAGATGCCAGTGTCCATGCCGTCCGTTGAGCAGGCCCGTGTCGCCCTCGAGGTCGTCAAGGACGCAGGCAGTGGGCGCAGCCTGCTGGAGCTGGGTTGGCTTCAAGATCCCCGGCTCCAAGGGGAGCGGGCCTTGGTGCGCCTCGCCCTGCCGGGATTCGCCCAAAGCCAACAGGCCCAAATCGCCCAGGAGATCAAACAGGCGTTACTTGGCCTTGATGGGGTCGACGACGTTCAAATCGAAGTAGGTCAGCCCGCCGGCGCCGCCCCGATCGGCGCTGCAGGTCATGGCGCTGCAGGCCATGGCCAGGTGCCCGAACGCCAACCCATTGCCGGGGTCAAGCACGTGATTGCCGTGAGTAGCGGCAAAGGTGGGGTGGGCAAAAGCACCGTGGCCGTCAACCTGGCCTGCGCCCTGGCCGCCAGCGGCCTGCGGGTGGGCCTGCTCGATGCGGATATCTACGGCCCCAACGCCCCCACCATGCTCGGCGTGGCCGACCGCACCCCGGAGGTGGCAGGGGAAGGGGCAAGCCAAGTGCTCACCCCCATCGAGACCTGCGGGATTGCGATGGTGTCGATGGGCCTGCTGATCGCCGAGAACCAGCCGGTGATCTGGCGGGGCCCGATGCTGAACGGGATCATCCGCCAATTTCTCTACCAGGTGGCCTGGGGAGAACGGGATGTGGTGGTGGTCGACCTCCCCCCAGGCACCGGCGATGCCCAGCTCAGCCTGGCCCAGGCCGTACCCATGGCTGGCGTGATCATCGTGACCACCCCCCAACAGGTCTCCCTGCAGGATGCCCGGCGCGGGCTGGCGATGTTCTTGCAAATGGGCGTTGCCGTGCTCGGCGTGGTGGAGAACATGAGCGCGTTCATTCCCCCTGATGCTCCCGAGAAGCGGTATCCGATCTTTGGCAGCGGTGGCGGTGCCAGCCTGGCCGCCGAAGCGGATGTGCCCCTCCTGGCTGAGTTGCCCCTGGAAATGCCCGTGCGCGAAGGCGGTGATAGCGGTAGGCCCGTGGTGCTCTCCGCTCCCAACTCCCAGACAGCCCAGGCTTTTATGGGCCTAGCCCAAAAGCTGCGCAGTCACGTTTTGATTCCAGGCTGAACGCCATGGTGAGCCTGTTGGCCCGGCGCAAAGGGATGTTTGCCGGCAGGGATCGCACCCGCCCGAGCTGGCCCAACGGGGTCGACAAGATTCTGTGGGGGGTGCCCTTGGGCATCACCGGTTTGGCCGGGGTCCTGATCGCCAGCACCCAGCGTCAGGCGCCCTATGTCGACTGGTACGACCACTGGATCACGGCCGCCGTTGGGATGGTCTTGGCCTTAATCCTGGCCAGGATCCCCCTTGAGCGTTTCAACGCCTTACTCCGACCGATCTACGGACTCACGGTGGTCAGCCTGTTGGCCGTTCGCTTGATCGGTACCTCTGCCCTCGGTGCCCAGCGCTGGATCAGCATCGCCGGCTTCCACGTGCAGCCTTCGGAATTCGCCAAGCTGGCGGCGATCCTGTTGCTGGCAGGCGTGCTCTCCAGGTTCCCGATTGAGCGGCCCGTGGATCTGGTCAGGCCGATAGCCCTGATTGGACTGCCCTGGTTTCTCGTGTTCATCCAGCCCGACCTTGGCACCTCCTTGGTGTTTGGAGCCCTACTGCTGGTGATGCTGTTCTGGGCGAGCATGCCCTTGAGCTGGTTGGTGCTCATGCTCTCGCCCCTGATCACGGCGGTTATGGCGGGCACCGTGCCCTGGATCCTGGTGGGCTGGATCCCCCTGATGGCCTATCTGGCCTGGCAATCCCTGCCCTGGAAACGAACAGCCCTCGCCGTGGTGGTAGCGGTCCAGGGGCTGTTTTCCCTGCTCACCCCCTACCTATGGATGCATGGGTTGAAGGAGTACCAGCGCGATCGGCTGGTGGTGTTTCTCGATCCCTCCAAGGACCCCCTTGGGATTGGTTATCACCTCATTCAAAGCAAGATCGGCATCGGCTCCGGCCAACTCTTCGGCACGGGCCTACTCCACGGCAACCTCACAAAACTGCAATTCATCCCTGAACAGCACACCGATTTCATCTTCAGTGCCTTGGGAGAAGAGCTGGGGTTTCTGGGCTGTGTGCTGGTGATTGCTGCCTATGGCCTGTTGATGTGGCGCCTCCTGCAAATCGCTGGCAAAGCCCGTACCGATTTCGAATCCTTGGTGGTGATTGGCGTGGCCGGCATGGTGATGTTTCAGGTGGTCATCAACATTGCGATGACCATTGGCCTGGGCCCAGTGAAAGGCCTCCCCCTGCCCTGGATGAGCTACGGCCGTTCGGCCATGCTTCTCAACTTCATGGCGCTGGGTCTGTGTGCCTCGGTGGCGCGACGGGGCCAACCCACCAAGCCCCCATGGTGAGATCCGCTCCCAGCCCCAGCACCAGCCTGAACTGCCTGCGCAAGCTGCTGGCCGAAGGGGTGCCCGTGGGGGTGGGCAATGAAGACAGCGTGCGGCGCCAATGGTGGGCAGCCCTGGCCACCCTGCAAGACGACCTCCTGCTGAGCCAGCCCACGCTCGAGGGGATTTGGCTGGCCGCCCCGTTACCCGCCCTCTACGAACCAGGCCTCCTCCAGCAACTACAGGGATGGCTCTGGGCGCCTTCCGAATTAGACGACCTGCTGCCGGCCGCCTCGAGCCTGCTGCCTGGAAACCGGAGGCCCTCAGCCAACGCCCTACCCAGCGGCGGGTTCCAGCGCCTTGCCCTGGCGGAAGAGGACGGAACCGATCCCCTCCTGCTGGTGATCACCCCAAGCGTCCAAGCCGCCCTTTGCCTGGACGGACCGCCCCAGGCCCGGCGCTTGGTGGTGCGCTTCGACCCCCAGGTGCTCTCAGCGGCCCTGAGCCTGATCAACGAACGGCTGCAAGCCAGCGATCCAGGGGCGGCCCAAGCCCTGCGCACGGCCCTCCAGGGGCTCGGCTCCCTCCGCAGCGACGAACAATTGGTGCTGCGCTTTTGGCCGCGGATGGCCGAACGCCTGGCCGCCATCGCTCCCAGCGTGACCTTGCAGCCGCTTGTCCATGGCGGCCATGAAGCGGCGTCCAAACCCTTTTCGTCCAAAGCGATCAGCAGTGAGCTGGCCCTGCTGGAAGCCCTCACCCACGAGGTGCGCACCCCCCTGGCGACGATCCGCACCCTGATCCGCTCGTTGCTGAAGCGCGGCGATCTGCCCGCCATCGCCCGTCAAAGGCTCGAGCAAATCGATGGCGAATGCAGTGAGCAAATTGATCGCTTTGGCCTGATTTTTTTGGCCGCCGAACTCCAGCGCCAACCCGGCAGTGGGGAGCCCCTGGAACGCGATGCCCTGGCCCGCACCGATCTCAGCGAACTGCTCAGGCAACTGGAGGCGCTCTGGCAACGGCAGTTGGCCCGGCGGGATCTCGTGCTGGAGCTGCAAATTGAACCCGGTCTGCCGCCGGTGCTCAGCGATCCAGCCCGGCTCGAAACCATGCTGGGTGGCCTGATTGATCGCTTCAGCCGCAGCCTGCCCTCCGGCAGCACCGTGCGCCTCGCCCTGCAACCCGCTGGCGCCAAGCTCAAACTCCACCTCAGCCACGACCTCAGTCCAGCCATCAGCCCCAACGCCAGTCCAGAGCCCAGGGGCGAACCTGCCCATCAGAGCGATCCTGGCCATCAGCGGGAATTGGTGGGGCCCGTTCTGAGCTGGAATCCCGCCACCGGCAGCCTGCAGCTCAGCCGCCAGGCCACCCAGCGGTTGTTCGAACGGCTCGGCGGAAGACTCACCGAACGCAACGGCAGCGGCCTCACCGTTTTCTTTCCCGTTTGTTGAGCCTGGCGGCGAACCCCGTTTGTCGAGCCGAGAGGCGAGCCTGTTTGTCGAGCCGAGAGGCGAGCCTGTTTGTTGACGGGTGTGAAGACTGCGGCCGCAGGTCGATTCAGGCCAAAACACCGGTGCTAGCTTCCGGCTGTAACGATCCAAAGCCATGGCAGCTACTGCGCTGAGCGGTCAACTCCCGAAGTACATCGGCAGCACAGGCGGCCTGCTGAACTCGGCTGAAACCGAAGAGAAATACGCCATCACCTGGTCGAGCCCCACCGAGCAGGTGTTTGAGCTCCCCACCGGCGGTGCCGCCCACATGAACGAGGGTGAAAACCTCATGTACTTCTCCCGCAAGGAGCAGTGCCTTGCCCTCGGGACCCAGCTGCGCACCAAGTTCAAGCCCCGGATCGAGGACTACAAGATCTACCGGATTTTCCCCGGTGGCGATACCGAATTCCTCCATCCCAAAGATGGCGTGTTCCCCGAAAAAGTGAACGAAGGCCGTCCGATGGTGGGCCACAACCCCCGCCGCATCGGCGCCAACCCCAATCCAGCCAACTTGAAGTTCACCGGAAAGAACACCTTCGACGCCTGATCGAAGCCCCTTTGTGAACCCCTGCTGACCAGTCAGCACCTATAAAGGCGGGGCCCAGAGCCCCGTTTTTTTTGCCCTCCGGTTGCCCCATGCCCAGCCTCGAGCACGATGGCTTAGCCAAGCAAGTCTTCCTCGAGCAGGTGGCTGCTGGCAAAACGTTCATCCCCCTGTGGAAATGCTGGCCCGCTGACCTGGAAACCCCCCTCACCACCTGGTTGAAGGTGGGGTCGACCAGCAGCCATGGGGCCCTGCTCGAATCGGTCGAGGGCGGCGAACGGATCGGCCGCTGGAGCTTTGTGGTGAGCGACCCCCTCTGGACCCTCACAAGCCGGGGGGACCAGAGCCTGCGCCAGTGGCGCGATGGCCGCCAGGAGCACCTGGGCGGCAACCCCTTTGAGCTGGTGCAGCAATGCCTGGCGCCCCTCACCAGTTCCTCGGTGCCAGGCCTGCCCCCGGTGGGCCAGCTGTTTGGCTTCTGGGGCTACGAATTGATCCGCTGGATTGAACCCAGCGTGCCGGTCCACCAGGCCGGGGAGGGCGCTCCGCCGGATGGCTGCTGGATGCTCGCCGACAGCCTGCTCGTGTTTGACCAGGTCAAGCGCCAAATCACCGCCGTGGCCTACGCCGATCTCAGTGGCGGCCAGGATCCTGAGTCGGCCCATGCCGAAGCCGTGGCCAAGATCCTCGCCCTCGAGGAGCGGATGCACCAACCCTTACCGACATCGGTAGCGCCCCTGCGCTGGCACGAGGCCAGCGGCGAAGAAATCGCCCGCAACCTTGTGACCACGACCAATGTGGGGCGGGAGAGTTTCGAGGCGGCCGTGCTCCAGGGCGAGGGACACATCGAAGCAGGAGACGTGTTCCAGCTGGTGTTAAGCCAAAGGTTAGAAACCACATTTCACAGGGATCCCTTTGAGCTCTACCGGAGCCTGCGGATGGTGAACCCCTCGCCCTACATGGCGTTCTTCAACTTTGGCGGCTGGCACCTGATTGGATCCAGTCCAGAGGTGATGGTGAAAGCCGAGCCTGCAGGCGATGGCAGCAGCCGGGTGAAAGCCTCCCTTCGGCCCATTGCCGGCACCAGGCCCCGCGGCCTGACGGAAGCCGAAGACCTGGAGCTGGAAGCTGATCTGTTGGCAGATCCCAAGGAACGGGCCGAACACGTGATGCTGGTGGATCTGGGCCGCAACGATCTCGGTCGGGTCTGCCAACCTGGCACCGTCAAGGTGGGTGAGCTGATGGTCATCGAGCGCTACTCCCACGTCATGCACATCGTGAGCCAGGTGGAGGGCCTGCTCGCCCAAGGCAAAACCATCTGGGACCTGCTGATGGCCTCCTTCCCCGCAGGCACCGTCAGCGGGGCCCCAAAAATCCGCGCCATGCAATTGATTCACGCCCTAGAGCCCGATGCCCGGGGCCCCTATTCCGGGGTTTATGGCGCCGTGGATCTCGCTGGTGCCCTCAACACCGCCATCACGATCCGCACCATGGTGGTGCTGCCCAACCCCTCCGGCGGTTGGCGGGTTCAGGTGCAGGCCGGTGCCGGGGTGGTCGCCGATTCCAAACCCGAAGCGGAATACGAAGAAACCCTCAACAAAGCCAGGGGCATGCTGAAGGCGCTGGCTTGCCTGCAGTGAGGATGGCCCCATGACAGCACCAAGGCTCCTCAAAGGGTTTGAGATCGAGCTTTACACCGGCAAACCCGACGGCACCGTGGTGGGGTGCTCGGCCGAAGCGGCCGGCGCCCTCAAGGGATTCGTGACCGAGCCCGACCACCGCAACCTCGAGTACATCACCCCGCCGGTAGCGAGCTACTCCGCCCAACTGGAGCTCCTACTGGAACCGCGCCGCCGGCTGCGCAGCTGGCTGTCAAGCAAGGGTCTCACCGTGCTGCCCGGCAGCACCTTGAGCCTTGGCGATAGCCACCGGTTTGAGCGTTCCAATCCCGACCACCCTTATCACGACTACATCGAAACCACCTATGGCACCAGGGTGGTGACGGCCAGCGTGCACATCAACCTGGGGGTGACCGCCATGGACGACCTGTTCAGCGGGCTGCGGCTGCTCCGCTGTGAGGCGTCCCTCCTGCTGGCCCTCAGCGCCAGCTCCCCCTTCCTCGATGGGGCGGTCACCGGCGCCGATTCCCAACGCTGGTTGCAATTCCCCCTGACCCCAACCCACGTTCCCCTGTTTCGGGACCATGACCACTACATCCATTGGATGGTGCAGCAATTAGCCGCCGGCACGATGCAGAACGTGCGCCATCTCTGGACCTCGGTGCGTCCCAATGGCGATGACCGTCCCCATGACCTCAATCGCCTGGAGATTCGGATTTGCGATTTGGTGAGCGATCCGCTCTTGCTCCTGGCGATCACCGCCTTCACAGAGCTCCGGCTGCACCAGCTCTGGCTCGATCCGAAGCACCACGATCCGCTTCAAGCCAGCAGCCTCAACCTCGAGTGCCTGGCCGATCTGGCCGATGCCAACGACCGAGCGGCCGCCCAAACCAGCCTGAATGCCACCCTGCGTCACTGGCGAGATGGCCAGCCCATCGAGGCACGCCAATGGATCCAGCAGCAACTCGATGACCTGGCTCCCCTGGCGGCCGACCTGGAGCTGACCCCCTGGCTTGAACCCCTGCACGCCGTGCTCGAACGGGGCAATCAAGCGATGCGCTGGCTGCAGCGCCATGGATCTGGCGAATCCATCAGCGCCATCCTCAGCACCGAAATCGAAGCCATGGCCCAGCAGGAGCTCGCAATTCTCGGCAGTGCTTCGAAGTACACAGACAGCCTTTCAGGCCCTTTGGGATGATCGGGGATTCCAGCTCTGGCCCCCAGGCCCCGATGCGGCAGCAGCCCATGCCTCCCCTTGCCCCTCGCGATGCCGAGCCCTCCCAACGGGTCATCCGTCTGCTGGGTGAGCGGCTGGAGTTGGTCGAAGACCTGTGGCAAACGGTTTTGCGCAGTGAATGTCCCCCAGGACAGGCGGAGAGGCTGCTGCGGCTCAAACAACTAAGCGAACCAACCCCAGCAGAAACCGCCAACTCCGGCGGGCCTAATGGGAAGACTCCGGCCGCAGACGATCCCAACGCCGCCATCGTCCAGCTGATCCGGGACATGGATCTGGCTGAGGCCATTACGGCGGCCAGGGCGTTCTCCCTCTATTTCCAGCTGGTCAACATTCTCGAGCAGCACATCGAGGAAGACAGCTACCTCGACAGCCTCAAAGCCCACCAAGAGCCCGTTGTCAGCGATCCTTTCCTGCCGCCGTTGGCCAGCCAGAACGAGCCGGCCACCTTCCGCCAGCTGTTTGAGCGCCTCCGCGGTCTGAATGTGCCGCCCGCCCAGCTGGAGAACCTGCTGCGCGACCTGGATCTGCGGCTGGTGTTTACGGCCCACCCCACCGAAATCGTGCGTCACACGGTGCGCCACAAGCAGCGGCGCGTGGCGGCCTTGATCCAGAAGCTGGAACAGGGCGATCAGCTCAACAAGCTCGAGCGCCACAGCTTGCGCCTTCAGCTGGAAGAGGAAATCCGCCTGTGGTGGCGCACCAGTGAATTGCACCAGTTCAAGCCCACCGTGCTGGATGAGGTGGATTACGCCCTGCACTACTTCCAGCAGGTGCTGTTTGATGCCATGCCCCAGTTGCGGCAGCGCATTCGCTCAGCCCTGAGTTCGAGCTATCCGGATGTGGAGCCACCGCGGGATGCCTTCTGCACCTTCGGCTCCTGGGTCGGCTCCGACCGCGATGGCAACCCGTCTGTGACCCCCCAGATCACCTGGCGCACGGCCTGTTATCAGCGCCAGCTGATGCTCGAGCTCTACATCAAATCCGTCGACGAGCTCCGCGACCAGCTCAGCATTTCCATGCAGTGGAGCCAGGTCAGCCCGGCCCTGCTCGAGTCGCTCGAAATGGACCGGCTGCGCTTCCCCGAGATTTATGAAGCCAAGGCCGCCCGGTTCCGCCTCGAGCCCTACCGGCTGAAACTCAGCTACACCCTGGAACGGCTGCGCCTCACCCACAAGCGCAATCAAAAACTGGCCGATGCCGGCTGGGAGTCGCCCTGGGACGGCCAAGGATCCAACAGCCAGGAGCTTCACTACAGCACCGTTGATGAGTTCCGCAACGACCTCGAACTGATCCAAGACAGCCTGGAGGGCACGGGCTTGAGCTGCGAGTCGCTGCAGCACCTGATCAGCCAGGCCCAAATTTTTGCCTTCTGTCTGGCCAGCCTCGACATTCGCCAGGAGAGCACCCGCCATAGCGATGCCCTCGACGAACTCAGCCGCTATCTCCAGCTGGCCGTGCCCTACGGCGAGATGGACGAAGCCACCCGGGTGGCCTGGCTGCTGAAGGAGCTCCAAACCCGGCGGCCACTGGTCCCAGTTGGCACCCCATGGACTGACACCACCCAGCAAACCTTTGACGTCTTCCGAATGCTGCAACGGCTGCAGCAGGAATTCGGCCAACGCATCTGCCGCACCTACGTGATCTCGATGAGTCACACGGTGTCGGACCTGCTTGAGGTGCTGCTGCTCGCCAAGGAGGCGGGATTAGTGGATCCCATGGCCCACCAATCAACCCTCCTTGTGGTGCCCCTGTTTGAAACCGTCGAAGACCTTCAAGGGGCCCCAGCCGTCATGGGGCAGCTCTTCCAAGAGCCCTTCTACCGCGAACTGCTCAGCAGCCATGAGGCCAGCCAACCCCTCCAGGAGGTGATGCTCGGCTATTCCGACAGCAACAAAGATTCCGGCTTCCTCTCAAGCAATTGGGAAATCCACAAGGCCCAGATCGCCCTCCAGCAGATCGCCATTGGCAATGGCATCGCCCTGCGCATCTTCCACGGCCGGGGGGGCTCGGTGGGACGCGGCGGCGGTCCTGCCTACCAGGCGATCCTGGCCCAGCCCAGTGGCACCCTGGCTGGGCGCATCAAAATCACCGAACAGGGTGAAGTGTTGGCGTCCAAGTACGCCCTGCCCGAACTGGCCCTTTACAACCTCGAAACGGTCACCACGGCCGTACTCCAGAACAGCCTGGTCAGCACCCCAGTCGATGACACCCCCAGCTGGAACGAGCTGATGGGCCGGCTGGCCGCCCGCTCCCGTGACCACTACCGGGCCCTGGTGCACGACAACCCCGATCTGGTGGCTTTTTTCCAGCAGGTCACCCCAATTGAGGAAATCAGCAAACTGCAGATCTCGAGCCGGCCGGCCCGCCGCCAGGGGGGAGCCAAGGACCTATCCAGCCTGCGGGCCATTCCCTGGGTGTTTGGTTGGACCCAAAGCCGCTTCCTGCTGCCCAGCTGGTTTGGCGTGGGCGCTGCCCTCCAGGAGGAGGTGGACCAGGATCCCGAACAACTCGAACTCCTGCGGCTGCTCTACCAACGCTGGCCCTTCTTCCGGATGCTGATCTCCAAAGTGGAGATGACCCTCTCCAAGGTCGACATCGACCTGGCCCATCACTACGTGCAGGCCCTCGGCAGGCCTGAACACCGCGAAGCGTTTGAGCACATCTTCCAGACCATTGCCCACGAATTCGTCCTCACCAGGGATCTGGTGCTGAAAATCACGGGCCACAGCCGGTTGCTTGATGGCGATCCCGCCCTCCAGCTCTCGGTGGATCTCCGCAACCGAACGATCATTCCCCTGGGCTTTTTGCAAGTGGCCCTGCTGCGCCGGCTGCGGGATCAAAACCGCCAACCGCCCATGAGTGAGGCCATGAACCCCAGCGACGACGGTCGCACCTACAGCCGCAGTGAGCTGCTCCGCGGGGCCCTCCTCACGATCAATGGCATCGCCGCTGGCTTGCGCAACACGGGCTAGGCCACCGGTCTAGTCCTTCCCACCCACCGGGCCTGCCCTTGCTCCCCTTTCGCAGCCATCCGCCCATGCCCCTGTTGCGGGAGGGCTACAGCCTCGTGGCTGATCCCTTCCCCAGCGCCGAAGCCCTCAACCGGCTGCTGGTGCTCGGTGGTGATCAGCCCCGGGAGGCGGGACGCTGGCAGCGGGTGCTCGAGCGGAGCATCTGGCACCTGGGGGTGGAGCGATCCGATGGGGAACTGGTGGGATTTGTCAGGACAACCAGTGACCTGGCCCTCAACGCCAACCTGTGGGATCTCTGCTGCGACCCTGCAGACCCCGCCCGCGATGAAGTGCTGGCCTCCCTGGTGTATGGCGCCCTCGCCCGGCTGCGCAGGGAGCTATCCGGCTGCAGCATCTCCCTCTCCGCCCCCCCCGAGGCGCTACGGGCCCTCGAGCGCTACGGCTTCGTGGTGGACCCAGGCGGAATCCGGGCCATGGGCCTCAAACTCCGCTAGGAAAGCCCCGCAGAACAACCTTTAAAACGGCTTTTAGCTACAAAAAAGCCCTTCCTGTTCCGGCAGGAAGGGCTTAACGAGCGATGAACCAAACGAGCATGGAGGGACTCGAACCCCCGACCCTCAGAACCGGAATCTGATGCTCTATCCAACTGAGCTACATGCCCAACACCAGGGCTGCACCCCGATGGGCCTACCTTAACGGCTCACCGCTTCAGACCCATCCGGCTGCACCGCCTGGAGCTGCTTCACTTTCGCAATCTCACCGAACTGAGCCTGGAGTTCAACGCTCCCAGACTTCTGGTGATCGGTCCCAATGGCGAAGGCAAATCCAACCTGCTCGAAGCCGTGGAACTGCTCGGCAGCCTGCGCTCCCACCGCACCAGCTCCGACCGTGACCTGATCGCCCATGGGGAGAAGGAAAGCTGCTTGCGCGCCCGCACCATCGAAGGGGATGTGCTCCAACTGGCCCTGCGCCGCAGTGGTGGCCGCACGGCCCAGCGCAACGGCAAGGTGCTGGAGCGCCAACACAACCTGCTGGGGTCGCTCCGGTGCGTGGGCTTTAGTGCCCTGGATCTGGAGTTAGTCAGGGGCGAACCGGCCGGGCGCCGCCAATGGCTGGATCGGGTGGTGCTGCAACTGGAACCCGTGTATGGGGAGCTACTCAGCCGCTACGGGCGCCTGCTGCGCCAGCGCAGCCAGCTCCTGCGCCGCGGCCTAGGGGGGACGGAAGCCAATGCCCTGCTGGATGCCTTTGACCTCCAAATGGCGGTGATCGGCACCCGCCTGCATCGGCGCCGGGCCCGGGCGTTGCGTCGGCTAGAGCCCCTGGCCTCCGCCTGGCAACAACGCCTGAGCGGGGGCCGTGAGCTGCTTGAACTCGCCTACCAAAGCGGCACCAAGCTCGAGGGAGTCGAAGCCGAGGAGCCCTGGCGGGCGGCCTTACAAGAGCAGCTCGCCGCCCAGCGCAGTGAGGAGTGGCGTCTGGGTCAATGCTGTGTGGGCCCCCACCGCGATGAGGTGGGCCTGCTGCTTGGCGGCCAACCGGCCCGCCGCTACGGCTCGGCAGGCCAGCAACGCACCCTGGTCTTGGCCCTGAAATTGGCCGAACTGGAGCTGGTGGGGGAGGTGATTGGCGAACCTCCCCTCCTCCTGCTCGACGATGTGCTCGCCGAGCTGGACCCGGGCCGCCAGCACTTGCTGCTCGAAGCGGTGGGCGAGGGGCACCAATGCCTAGTCAGCGCCACCCACCTCGAGGCGTTTAAGGGCGGATGGCGACAGGACAGTCAGGTGATCCGAATGCAAGCGGGTCAGGTGGCCACAGGCGCGTAAGGTTGGCGGCTTGTTCAAGCGTTTTCGATGACCCAGGCCCCGCCCTGCCTCCACCCCAACCCGGGATGGACTGGAGCCCCTTCCACCTTCCAACCTGCGAGCCTCAAGTCTGGAGCTGTCAACGAAAGCAATCCTGTTGGTGAAAGCTTTCCTGTCAGTGACAATTTTCCAGTCAGTGACAATTTTCCAGTCAGTGACACGGTAGGTAAGCACTGCATTCTCGAGCTCTACAACTGCGACCCCGCCAAGCTCGACGACGAAGCCTTTCTCAGGACCGCCATCACCTCAGCAGCCAAAAGGGCTGGCGCCACCCTGCTCAATCTGATCACCCACCGCTTCGAGCCCCAGGGTGTGACGGGATTGGCCCTCTTGGCCGAATCCCATATTTCGATCCACACCTGGCCTGAATCGGCCTAT
>CANHGA010000014.1 GCA_947460085.1 Synechococcaceae cyanobacterium | reverse complement strand
TAAATTGCGTCAAGGAGTGAATGGATTTAATAATACCCTCGCCGATCTTGCCCGTCAAAAGGCTGGCCTGGAAAGCCGTTTGATCGACGCCACGCGAGCCCTTGCTACGGCAACGATTCGCTCTCCGATCGCTGGATCTGTCGTGGCGACTTCCCTTAACCATCCAGGGCAGGTATTGAGTGCCGGCGAGGTGATTGCCCGGCTAGCCCCAGTTCATGCCCCGATGGAGGCGAAGGTGGTTGTTCCTGCCCAATCGATCGGCAAGATTCGTGTCGGCCAAACGACCTATCTGCGGGTTACTGGTTGCCCCTATTCTGAGTTCGGTCTAATGACTGGCAAGGTCACCGCAATCTCTGCAGACGCTCTCCAGCAGAACAGGGCCGATAGAAGCGGACCACCGGCCTACGAGGTGAGTGTTCAGCCCAAGACCCAAACCTTTCAGCGCGGTACTGACCGCTGTGATTTTCGGTTGGGTATGGATCTCCAAGCTGATGTCATGACGGGTCGAAATACCGTCATGACATTTTTCCTGCGGAAGCTAAGGCTTATGGCGCGGGTTTGACCTAATCGGTCTGTTGGCTTGTCGTTGCTTGCAGGTGTCCGGCAAGCACCATGGCACCCATGGGTCCCTCCTTGCTCGACAACAGGTCGGCAATGTCCTCAATGGAAAGCCCTGTGGCCTCACTGAGATATTCAAGTACGCCTAGGAATGAGTCGAGACAGGTCTCTGTGTCTTGTCCTCCTCGATCCAGGAGTTGGCTTGAGCCGTTCTGGGCACCCTGCTCGGTTGTTTTTCCTGCTTTCTGGTTGGGGGTTGGCATTGCCGTTGCTTCTCCAGAGTTCACCGCCCCACCTTCACCCCATTTCTCCGGCGCCAGGGATGGGCGCATCGCCCTTGCGGCGTCTTCGCGGCGCCATTGGTACCGGGTCCTGGGGCTATGCCCTTCCTAGAGTTTGGTCAGCACGTCTTTGGGTCCATGTCTTCCCATCAACGCCTGCCAGATCCTTCCAATTCAGACTTTTTCGTTGGCGATTCCTGCGTCAACCAGCCAGGAACGCCCCCTAAGACCGACCAAATCGCCCAGGAGATCGGCAAACTCATCCCCCTGGTCAACGACAGCTACGAGCCCATCTCCCGCCCGTCCTCAGGCGCCCACTCAGGCAACCTGGCCTCCCATCTCACCTGGAATGACGATGGCGAACTGGCCATTGACTAGGGACTCTTAAGGGTCCGAAACACTCCTTCATTTTCTGTTACACTCTTGCCATCCTTTCGTCATCCATCACCATGGCCGACAACACCACCCGTTTTGGCTTCGTTGGTTTTGCTGAGACCTGGAACGGCCGTCTTGCCATGCTGGGCTTTGTGATCGGTCTGGGTACCGAGCTGCTTACCGGTCAGGGCATCCTGAGCCAGATCGGCCTGGGCTGATTCCCAGCTCCTGCCTGAGGCCCCCTGGCGTTAGCCATGGGGCCTTTTTGATGGCAACTTGTCGGTGGCTGGTTGCTCGCAAAGCTGCTGCCCTCTCCATCTTTTCTTTTTGTCCTTCCTCCGCTCCCTGATGGCTGCTGCGAAACCCCCTTCTCCCCTGGTGGTGAAGCTGCAAATTTTGGGCGTGTTCTGTGTCCCTTTGGCGTTGCTGGGCCTTTGGCTCAAGGGCAAGGGTTTCTGGTGAGCCCTGGCTTCATCAGCCCCCCCCCTTGGGCGCCCATTTCTTTAGGTTTGCTTTAGCATTGGTCGTCTTGAGTGGCTTGGCTTGTGCCTCCTTCGGCTTCCTTGCTTGCTTTAGCTGGCCTGCTTGGCTTTGCGGTTCTCGAGCTGGCTTTGCGCCTTGTTCCCTAACGCCGCTCCCCCAGTTGAATGTGGCGTCTGCCTGCTGCACGGCTTTGGCGCCTCCTCGGCCAGCCAGTACGAGATCGCTCGGACAGGTCTTTGGGTGTTGCGCCACCACCCGAATCCTTCCCCCCTTTTGGGTTGGTTGTTTCTCGATACCCTCCGCCATGTCGGTGGACCAGCCGACTTCAGCCCCGATGAGGCCGCTGCCTGGGGTCCGGCAGTTCAACAGGCCAGCCAATTGGTGAAGCAGCTCACGGGTTGTGACCGGGTGTACGCGATTGCTTTTGGCGAGGGTGCCCGCCACCTCCACCTGCATTTAATTCCCCGGTTTGGAGACGATCCGGCAACGGCGGCATGGGCGATTGCCGATCACTACCGCTCTGTTGATCTGGGCGAACGTCCAGCTGCTGACCCCGCTGCGGTGGCCATCCTGGTGGAGCGGGCCCGCTCCCTGGCCCGGGGTCTTGGGAGCTTCGCTTGAGCCGCCATCCCCTTCCCGATTCGGATTCTGTCCCTGCCCAGCTCCAGGCCATCCGCACGGATCTTGCCCAACTCCATCAGAGTGTGTTGGAACTGCGCGGCTTGGTACAGGGCCTGGTCGCAGAAGGCCCCTCCCGGGATCCGGCCCAAGGGAGTCCAGCGACCAGCGCGAGCACGACCCTGTCGCGCCGCAATCCCGAACGGTTGGCAGCAGAGGTTCAACGCCGCAGGGCGTTGCTCACGGTTGAGGATCTTGATCCCCTCGATGGTGATACGGAGCTGGATCTGATGATTGACCGGCTCCATGACCTCGCCGTTGACGGCCCCTAACTGACCTTGACAACCTTTGATCGGCCCTGAAACCCATGCCTGCCCAGCCCCTTACCGCCCCAGACCTCGCGTCCCTCGCCATAACCTTGCCGAGTTGGCAGCTGGTGGAGGGGAAACTCCACCGCGACTTGGTCTTTGCCGACTTTGTGGAGGCCTTCGCTTTCATGACCAAGGTGGCCCTGGTCGCCGAAGCCCTGGACCATCACCCGGAGTGGAGCAACGTGTGGAACCGGGTGAGCATTGATTTGGTTACCCACGACATCGGTGGCCTGTCCCACCTGGACGTGCAGCTGGCTCAGCGGATCGATGGACTGACCCGCTGAACTTCCCGTTCAGACCAACATCGGTAGCTTGCTGGGATCCATCTGCTGGAAGCGCAGCTTCTGCTTGCCGCCCCCTGCCTCCCCATTGGCGGTCGCATCCACTGCCACATCGACCGCGATCGTGTGGCCTGCACTGAATGTGCCCGCCAGGATGCTTTTGGCAATGGGGGTTTCCAGTTCGCGCTGAATGGCCCGCTTGAGCGGCCTGGCGCCATAGACCGGGTCGTAGCCAACGGCGGCAATCCAATCAAGGGCATCGGCATTGAGCACAAGGGCAATCTTTTTGTCGTCTAGACGTTTGGCCAGCCGTTGCACCTGCAGGTCCACGATCTCGCGCAGTTCCTCCTGTTTGAGGCTGTGGAAGATGATCGTCTCATCGAGGCGGTTGAGGAATTCGGGGCGGAAATGGCTGCGTAGGGCTCCATTGACCAGGGCTTCCATTTCACCGTGGCGGCCTGGATCTCCTGCGAGATCCAGAATGGATTGGCTGCCGATGTTGCTCGTGAGGATCAGCACCGTATTGGTGAAATCCACCGTGCGACCTTGCCCATCGGTGACCCGGCCGTCATCGAGGATTTGCAGCATCACATTGAACACATCGGGGTGGGCCTTTTCCACCTCGTCAAACAGGATCACCGCATAGGGCCTGCGCCGCACGGCTTCCGTGAGTTGGCCGCCTTCTTCGTAGCCCACGTAGCCCGGAGGGGCCCCGATCAGCCGACTCACGGCGTGTTTCTCCATGTACTCGCTCATGTCGATGCGCACCATGGCGGCATCGCTGTCGAAGAGTTGGGAGGCCAGGGCCTTGGAGAGCTCGGTCTTCCCAACTCCCGTGGGGCCGAGGAAGAGGAAGCTGGCGATGGGGCGGTTGGGATCGGAAAGGCCTGCCCTCGAGCGCTGGATCGCATCGGCTACGGCCGTCACGGCCTGGGCCTGGCCCACCACCCTGCTGTGCAACTCATCTTCCAGCTGCAGCAGTTTCTCCATTTCGCTTTGCACCAGCTTGGCTACGGGGATTCCGGTCCATTTGGCGATCACCTCGGCGATGTCGTCCTCGGTGACCTCTTCGCGCAACAGGGATTTGTCGCGCGCGCCATCGGCTCCGGCTGCGTTCAGGGCCTCCTCTTTGGCGGCTAGTTGCTTGTGGAGTTCGGCCAGGGTGCCGTATTCGAGTTCGGCGGCTTTGTTGAGGTCGTAGTTGCGCTTGGCCTGCTCCACCTGCAGCTGCACCTGTTCGATGTCTTCCTTGATCGCGCTCAATTCATCAATGGAGCCCTTCTCCTTTTGCCATTGGGCATTGAGGGCACTCTGTTGTTCGCTGAGATCGGCAAGCTCTTTTTCCAGTCGTTCGAGCCGGTCCTTACTGGCCGTATCCGATTCGCGCCCGAGGGAGAGCTTCTCCATCTCCAGCTGCAGGATGCGCCGATCCAGTTCGTCGATCTCCTCGGGCTTGGAGGTGATCTCCATCTTCAGCCGTGCCGCCGATTCATCCATCAAATCGATGGCCTTGTCGGGTAGGAAGCGATCGGCGATGTAGCGGCTGCTGAGCACCGCTGCCGCCACCAGGGCGTTGTCGGCGATCCGCACGCCGTGGTGCACCTCGTAGCGTTCCTTGAGCCCGCGCAGGATCGAGATGGTGTCTTCCACCGTGGGTTGATCCACGAACACCTGCTGGAAACGGCGCTCCAGGGCCGGGTCCTTTTCGATGTGCTGGCGGTGTTCATCCAGGGTGGTGGCCCCAATGCAGCGCAGTTCGCCCCGGGCGAGCATCGGCTTGAGCAGGTTGCTGGCATCCATGGCTCCGCCGCTGGCACCGGCGCCCACGACGGTGTGGATCTCATCGATAAACAGAACGATCTGGCCCTGGGAGGCCGTGACTTCCTTGAGCACGGCCTTGAGCCGTTCTTCGAATTCACCGCGGTATTTGGCACCGGCGATCAGGGAGCCCATGTCCAGCGACACGAGCTGGCGGTTTTGCAGGGCCTGGGGTACATCGCTGTTGACGATCCGCTGGGCTAGCCCTTCCACGATCGCCGTTTTGCCCACCCCCGGTTCACCGATCAGCACCGGGTTGTTCTTGGTGCGTCGGCTGAGGATTTGGATCGTGCGGCGGATTTCCTCATCCCTGCCGATCACCGGATCCAGCTTGCCCTCCCTGGCCGCTGCGGTGAGATCCCTGCCGTACTTTTCCAGGGATTCGTAGGTGCCCTCTGGGTTCTGATCGTTCACGGTTTGGCTACCTCGAATGGCTTGAACGGCATCCTTGAGCTTTTCGGTGGTGGCACCGCACTGGGAAAGCAGCTGCTTGCCGCAGCGATCATCGATGGCCAGGGCCAGGAGCAGGTGCTCGATGGCGATGAAGCTGTCGCCATAGCTGGTTTTGAGGGCCTCGGCTTGATCCAGCACGCTATTGAGGCCTTTGCCCAGATACACCGTCTCGGGCGGGGCACTCAAGCTGGGCTTGGCGGTGATGAAGGCATCCACCTTTTGGCTCAAGGTGCCCAGTTCCACGCCGGCCTTTTCAAGGATGCGACCCGCCAGGCCCTGTTGGGCCAACAGGGAGGCAAACAAATGCTCGCTCTCCATTTGCTGTTGGCGCTTTTGTTGTGCCAACTGTTGGGCGCCCACCACGGCACCCCAGGCTTTTTCAGTGAACAGTTCGGCGGTGGGATTCATGGCTCAATCTCCAGCTCTGGAGGGGTGGCACAACCGTATGGGCGCTAGTCCCCGTTCACAGATTGGGAGTACCGGCTGGAGATGGGGTGAAAACCGGCTCGATTCAACGTCGAACGTGACGCAGTTAGCCCGCCCGCCCTTACTCCTCTAGGGCGCTGGCAGGGGAATCACCCCGGCATTGGCGCCACAGAGTTTGAGGGGGCATCCATCGGGGCCGTAGATGGCATCGCTTGGGGAGAGGCAGCCGCCAGCGTTTTTGCCTGCCACCTGGCTGGGCGGGATGCGCCTGGGCTGGAGGTCGCTGTTGTTTGGTGCGACCACCAGGGGGCAGGAGCCCGCCATCCGCTCCTGGGCCAGGCCGGCCTGGGTTGTCGCTAGCCAGGCTGCGCCCACGAGGGCGAGCCAACGCCCTAGCCCTTTGCTCAGTTGGCGTGGTCGGATCGGCGCCATGGTTTCCATTGCAAGTGTCGGAATTGGAGGTAGGCGAAGGGGATGGGGCTGACTTAGAAGGGGTTGATGCATGATCCAGCCCTCATTCAAGCCCTTGTCGTTGCCTCCCGGGAGTTCGATGCCACAGGCAAGGATCCCGAACGCAATTGCTGGATGGCGGTGCACCGCCATGTGCACGGGGTGGCCCCCAGTGAGTACGACATCCGCGAGGTGCCGGAGGATCTCTATCTGGCGGTTTTGGAGGCTCGGCGCGGCCAATAAAAAAGCCCCGGCTTGCGCCGGGGCCCAGGAAATGGCAGAAGCCGATCAGGCCCAGCCCTTGCCAGCCATGTCGATCACATAGGCAGCCACATCAGCAATGTCGCCTTCGCTGAGCTTGCCGCCAAAGGCGGGCATGGCGTTTTTGCCGTTGGTTACCTGGTAAGCGACGGCAGCTTCAGGGCCGCTGCTGTAGTTAGCCAGGTAGGCCTCCAGGGCATCTTTCTTCAGGGTGCGCTCAGCATTCACCACGTTGCCGCCACCCATGTGGCAAGCGGCGCAGTTGGCGGAGAAGATTTGACCACCGTGGGCCGCGTCGGCGGCAAAGCTTGGGGCAGCACCCAGAACGAGCGCCAGGCAGAGAGCAATCAGGGAAAAGATACGGCGCATGGGAGGGCGCTTCAAAGCGGGAGCAACCCAGCAAAATTAGGTCCTGATCGTGGCTTTCGTGACCCCCGAAGCCAGGATCGCAACATTTAGGGGCACCGCTGGGGGAGACCGGCCGTCTCAAAGACCGTTTCCAGGGTTGGAGCCAGGCTCACCAAGCCAAAACGCTCCGGCGGGCTCACTGGCTCATGGATGAAGTGGCGCTGCTGGATGGAGAACAAATCCCAGGGGGTGATTTCAATCCGCAGCAGCTTGATCAGGCCATTGATCAACCAGCCCCGCAGGTCAACGGCGATGGGGGGATACCAGCCGCCGCGCCAGCGGCACAGGCTCGCCACCGTGCCATTCACTGTGACAGCTTTTTGGCCCAAAACCAGCCGCCTTAGGGGACCCTGGCCTGGTTCTTGATTGGCTTGGTGGGGCCTGGTGGCCAGGTGGGTGCACACCGTGGCGATGTCGGCGGCGTGGATGAAATGGAAGCTGGCGTCCGCCCGCAACCACTTGGCCAACCAGAGGAATTTCACCGCCTCCAGCAGCCCTGCCGTGAGGTAGCTCGTGGGGTGGCGATCGCCCTTGTTGCTTTGGCCGGCGGGGCCGAGTTTCCCCCCAAAGACCAGGGTGGGAAAAACGGCCACAATCTTCGGGGCTAGGGCGTGTTGCTCCAGCTGGCCCAGGCAGATGGCCTTGGTTTGGATGTATTCGGTGCCATGGGCCTGGGCCTCTGGCAGCAACTGGAGGTTGCGATCCAGGATGCTGGCGGTGGAGAAGTAGATCACCTGCTCCAGCACCGCTGGATTGGTGAGGCGGAGCAGCTCTTTGACTGCATCCACATTTACCGCTTGGGCCCTGGCGGGATCGCCCCAGGCCGTGGCCGTATGGATGATTCGGGTGGCCGAGGCGATGGCCTCGGCGTGGGGGCCAAGCTCGCGCAGGTCACCGATCAGCAGGGTGATCCTGGGATCCTGCGGGGACACCACCTGAAGCTTGGCTGGATCGCGGAGCAACAGCAAGAGCTCGGCATTGCTGTTGCGATACAGCTCTTCGGTGATGTACTGGCCAACGCAGCCACTGGCTCCCGTGATCAGGATTCGGGCTTTGGCTCCAGTGGGTGGGCCCGGCTTTGCCGTCAAACGGCAGCACCCATCAGCTCATTGACGGCCTTGCCGGTTTCGAAGAACACCCGGGCGTTCTCTTCCGGGGTGCCGGGCAGGATGCCGTGGCCCAGGTTAAGGATGTGCTTGCGGCCCTTGGCCTTGCGCACGCAATCGAAGATGCGCTCGCGGATGGCATCCGGGGTGCCAAACAGCAGGCCCGGGTCCACATTCCCCTGCACGCCCACGCCCTCGGGCAACCGGGCGATGCCCTCGGCCATGTCCACGGTCCAATCCAGGGACACGATGTCCACACCGGTGCGGCCCATGCGCTCGAGCACCCCTGCACTTCCAGAGATGTAGAGGATCAGGGGGGTGTCGGGGTGGGTGGCCTTGACCTGGTCGATCACCCGCTTTTGGTAGGGAGCGGCGAAGGTGTCGTAATCAACGGGGGAGAGCTGGCCGGCCCAGGAATCAAACAGTTGCACCACCTGGGCGCCGGAGTCGATTTGATAGCGCACGTAGGTGGCAATCGAATCGGCAAGATGGCCCAGCAATTGGTGCAGCATCGCGGGCTCTTGGAACGCCATCGCCTTAATGACGGCGTAGTTCTTGGAGCTCTTGCCTTCTACCGCGTAGGCAGCCAGGGTCCAAGGGGCCCCCACAAATCCCAGAACGGCGGCCTCGTTGCCCACATCGGCCCGCAGCCTGCCGAGCACTTCACCCACAAAGGGAAGGGCAGCGGCTGGATCGAGGGGCCGCAGGGCATCCACCTGGGCCTGGGAGCGGATGGCGGGCTCGATGATCGGACCCTTGCTCTCGATGATGTCGAAGTCGATCCCCATCCCTGGCAGGGGCGTGAGAATGTCCGAGAAGAGAATCACGCCATCGGGTTTGAAGGCGTGGAACGGCTGCATCGAGATCTCATAGGAGAGATCGGGATTTTCTGAACGCTCGCGGAAACCGGGGTGGCGATCGCGCAGGTCGCGATACACCTTCATGTAGCGGCCGGCCTGGCGCATCATCCAAACGGGAGGACGCTCCACCTGCTCACCTCGGGCGGCGCGCAGCAGCAGGGGGGCGGTTCCGGACATGGGCAACGACAAAGCCAGAGGCGAACCTACCTGAGAAAGCTCCAGAACCTGGAGCCTCAGCTGGCGGTCTCCGCGGGTTCGTCACAGACCTGGGTGAGCATCCCTTGGCTGCGCTTCTCATCCCGGCGGAACACCAGAACCGAGAGGGGGGGGAGGCAGAGGTCGAGGGAGTTCTCGTAGCTGTGGATGGCCCACTCATCGGTGAACTTGCCACCGAGATTGCCCAGGTTGCTGCCGCCGTAGCGCTCGGCATCGGTGTTGAACGCCTCTTCGTAGAAGCCCGGAAGGGGCACACCCACCCGGTAATGGGAGTGGCTTTGGGGGGTGAAGTTGGCCACCACCACGAGCCAGCGGCCGGTGGTGCTCTCACGGCGCATGAAGCTGATTATCGAGTGGCGGTTGTCGTTGCAATCAATCCACTGGAAGCCGTATTCGCTGAAGTCGTCACCCCAGAGGGCCCGCTCCGATTTGTAGAAGCTGTTGAGGTCGTCCACCAGGAGCTGGAGGCCCTGGTGGGCACTGTGCTGGAGCAGTTCCCACTGGAGATCACCCCACACATTCCATTCGGACCGTTGGCCGAATTCCATGCCCATGAAGATGGTTTTCTTGCCCGGGTGGGTCCACATGTAGGCCAGTAGGGCCCGCACATTGGCAAACTTTTGCCAGTCGTCGCCCGGCATTTTGTGCAGCAAATTGCTCTTGCCATGCACGACTTCGTCGTGGCTGAGGGCGAGCATGAAGTTCTCGGTGAAGGCATACCAAATCGAGAACGTCACATTGTTCTGGTGGAACTGACGGAACCAGGGATCCAGCTCGAAGTAATCGAGCATGTCGTGCATCCAGCCCATGTTCCATTTGAGGTTGAATCCCAAGCCGCCCATGTCGGTGGGCTGGGTCACCATCGGCCAGGTGGTGGATTCTTCGGCAATCGAGAGGGCGCCTGGGAAGTGCTGGAACAGCACGTGGTTGGCCTGCTGCAGGAAGGTCACCGCTTCGGTGTTTTCCCTACCCCCGTGGTCATTGGCGAGCCATTCCCCATCGGGGCGGAGGTAGTCGCGGTAGAGCATGGAAGCCACCGCATCGACCCGAATGCCGTCGATGTGGAATTCTTCGAACCAATACACAAGATTGGCCACCAGGAAGTTGCGAACTTCGTTGCGGCTGTAATTAAAAATAAGGGTGCCCCATTCCTTGTGCTCGCCGATGCGGGGATCGGCATGCTCATAGAGATGGGCCCCATCAAAAAAGGCCAGGCCGTGGGCATCTTTGGGGAAGTGTCCCGGCACCCAATCGAGGATCACGCCAATCCCTTCGGCGTGGCAGCGCTCCACAAAGGCGCGGAACTCATTCGGGGATCCAAAGCGGCTGGTGGGCGCGTACCAACCGGTGACCTGATAACCCCAGGAGCCATCGAAGGGATGCTCGGAGATCGGCATCAACTCGATGTGGGTGAAGCCCCGAGCCTTCACATAGGGAATCACCCGATCGGCTAATTCCGGGTAGGTGAGCAGCCGGGCGCCCGGTTTGAGATCGGCAGCAGGTACCGGTGGCCGCGGGGTGCCATCGGCTTCGATGAAGGGACGGTCGGCGCTGGCATGCATCCAGCTACCGAGGTGCATTTCGTAGACCGAAATGGGTTGATCTAGGGGGTTGGAGTTGTCGCGCTCGTCCATCCAGCCGGCATCGTTCCAGCTGTAGTTGGCAATCGCCTCCACCACCGACCCGTTGTTGGGCCGCACCTCGTGGCGGAATCCGTAGGGATCGCTTTTCTGATAGCAGTGGCCGTTCTGGGCCCGGATTTCGTATTTGTAGATCTGGCCGGCTTTCAGGCCTGGGATAAACAGCTCCCAGCAGCCGCCAACCCGCGACTGCATCGGGTGATGGCGGCCATCCCAGCCATTGAAATCCCCGAGCACGGAAACGCTGCGGGCATTGGGGGCCCAGAGGCAAAACTGAACGCCGGCAATGCCGCCCTGCTCGCCCAGGTGGGCGCCCATGCGGCGCCAAATGTGGTGGTGGTTGCCTTCGGCAAACAGCAGCTGATCCAGTTCGCCCATCCACGCGTCGCGGTGGGCCCAGGGATCGTGCTGCACGTGTTCGATGCCGCCCCGGTGCACCCGAACTTGGTAGCCATTGCCAGGGTTGGTGGCCAGCTGGGCTTCAAAGACCCAGGGGTGGTTGGGGGTCTCGGTGGCCAGCGACTGGCCGCCCACAAGCAGCTCGACCCGCTCGGCCTCCGGCATCCACACCCGGACCACCCAGCCTCCCCCATCCAGGGGTTGGGGGCCAAGGATGGAGAAGGGGTGGTCGTGCCGGCATTCGGCAAGCCGCTGGCCGTCTTGCGCCATCCAATCGAGG
Source organism: Synechococcaceae cyanobacterium (assembly GCA_947460085.1). Lineage (GTDB taxonomy): Bacteria > Cyanobacteriota > Cyanobacteriia > PCC-6307 > Cyanobiaceae > Cyanobium_A. The sequence goes on along the minus strand of CANHGA010000014.1, from coordinate 6,030 downwards.
CTAAGCAAGGCCATGTACCAGCAACGTTTTCGCCGAGAGCTTAGGCGGCTTTTAACCCGCCAACTGATCTAGGTGGCGGGGGTTAGCAAAGCCTGTTGGCTACTGGGCAGGTTGGGGTTTCGATGGATCGATCGGGAAGTCGACGCCGGTGATCGTGTTGTTGGCATCAAGGATCACAAAGAGGCTGTCGGTGAGGCGGTTGAACTGGGTCACCACCATCACGAGCCTGGCTGAAGCGGTGGAATTGGCTTCAACCGCCTTGGTCACTTTCACGAAGTTTCCGGTGAGCTGCTGCAATTCCTGCCATTTCTGCTGGAGGCGCTCCGGGCTGATCTCCTTTTGCAGGTCGAGGCTTAAAAAGCTGCGGGCGCTGATGTATTGGCCATTGCTCAGGCTTTTGACGAAGTTCAGCGCCACCTGGCTGGAGGCTTCGTCGGTGCGATCGAAGTGATAGCCAACGATTTTCCCGGCGCCATTCAGCACGATGAAGACATCGCGGTTGCCCTTGGTGGTGGTCAGGCTGGCTTCCACCGTGGTGTTACGCAGACCGGCGTTGACGCTCAGCAGCTTCCAGCTGAGCAGTTTGGGCTGGGTGCGCATGGTGTTTTGCACCATTTGCGGGCTCGTAACGGCCTTGAGTTCATCGGAAAATTGGTTGTAGCGGGCATTGGCATCGCCCTTTCTGATGGCCTCCAGGATGGCGTTGGCAGCGGTGCGGGCCTGGGGAACCCCCAGGGCAACAGGCGCCGCTGCAGCGGTGGGGGCGCCGGCAGGGGCCTTGGACGGTATGCCGGCTTGGGCGGAGCTGATTGGGGCAAAGCACGCGCTGCCGATCAGGCTGGTCGCCAGCAGCCCAGCCGCAAAAAAGGGCTTGGAGAAGGGGCGCAGGGGGCTCCGCATGCCTGGGGTTTTAAAAGGTGGGCTCAGTTTGCCTCAAGTTGCCCTGGGTCGAAGACGGGCTCAAGTCGCAAGTGGCCCTTGGCGAGTTCCAGGCTGAGGGTGATCACCCGATGCTTTGGGCTTGGGCCGCTGAGGGGCATCGAGCCATCGCCGGGGTTGAGGGCAATCTGGGGCCAGGCCGAGGCCGCCAGGGACAGCCGGATTTGGTCTCCGGCCTGCAGGTTGGCCATCACCGGTTGGAACTGGAGCCGCCTGGTTTCGCTGCGCAGGCATCCGCTGCCTAGGAAGCGGGCCACGCCCGTGCAGAGCTGCTGCACGGGGTCGTTTGGGGCGCCGCCTTGGCGGCCCGATGGGGCTTGTTTCACCACCGAGACCGCGCCACACAGATCAAAGCCCGGTTGGTCGGCGCTGATGGTGATCTCCAGGCTGAAGCTGCCCAGCAGCAACTCCGGCGCTTCGAGGGGAGCACTGGTGAAGCAGGCCACATCGAGGCGCCCGTCGAGGTCGGCGCGATCACAGGGGCCGGCTTTGAGATCGAGGTGGCCCCCTCGCCCGGGTACGGGCCGCCAGGGGTCATGCACCAGCTGGCGGGTGGCGTGGTCTGGGGGTGTGCTGCCGGCTGGGTTGGCCGGGTTTAAGTCCAGCAGGGCCTGGCCCTGGAGCCTCCAGGCCCTGGGGGGAGTTGCTGCTGGCACAAGCCAGGGGCCATGGGCTTCGGCCTGTAGGGCCACGGGGGCTGGGTGCCCGGGGCCCCCTTCAAGGCAGGTTTCGTTGCTGGGGGCGATGCCTTGAAGGTGCCGTTGGAAGAAGGCAAGCTGCATGGCGTCGGCGCCGCCCGGCCAGTGCAGGTGGCTCCAGGCGCCGATGCGCAGTTGGGGGGAGCCGCCGGCGGCCTTCGAGCGGTGCCAGAGATCGAGGACGCCGCCGAGGTGGGGATCGTGCCAGCCACCCAGCAGCAACATGGGCCTGCGCATTAGGGCGGCCGGGGGGGTGTAAACCCGCCACCCTTCTGGATCTGCCGGATTGCTGTTCAGCCACTCCAGGGCCATGCCCGTGGGGTCGTGGCGCTCGAGCAAGGCCATGCCTTCGCCCAGGAAGCTGCCCCGCTCGAGGGAATCGCGGATTGCCTGCCAGCCTTCGTCATCGCCTTGCCGCTGGCAGCGCTGGGCGGCCAGTTGCAAGCCCCAACCCAGGCCCAGGGCCCACCAGTGGGCTCCGCCCTCGCTGGCCCAGTGGGTGCGCTCGTTGAGCCCTGCCATGGCCGGCGCCAGGCAATCCGGCAAGCCATCGTCGCCAGACGCGATCCCCCCGTGATGGATGCCGTCGTTGAGGAGTTGGCTCAGGCCTTGATAGGAGAAGCCATAGGTGCCCACCCGGCCATTGCAGCTTGGCAGTTGACGTACCCACCGCACCGTATCGGCCCCGTCCGATGCTTCCTGGGCAAAGCCTTGGAAATTGCCCTCGGATTCGCCCCGGCCCCGGACGTCTTGCACCACCACCACAAAGCCATGCTTCGCGTACCAGCTCGGATGGGCATAGGTGACCGTCGAAGCGATGGCCCGTCCGTAGGGCTGCCGCATTAACAGGGCCGGCCAGGGCCCATCGCCCCCGGGGGTCCAGATGCGACTAATCAGGCCCGTGCCATCCCGACAACGCATCCAGTTGTCATGGCCGTTCACTCAGCGCACATCCGGGCAGTACAGGCCCACCACATAGGTCGTGAGGATCTCGGCGTCGGTGAAGCTCAGCTGTCGTTGCTGGGCAATGGTCTGGATGGCCTGCTTGGAGGTGGAGGCGATGCCGGAGCCATTCATCTGGCGCAACTCGGCGCAGAGTTGCTTGGCCAAGGCAGGGTTTTGTTTGACCGACTCAAGCAGTTGGGATTGGGCCTGGGCGCCGGCCATGGTGACCCAGCTCGCCAACAGGATCCCAAGAGCAGATCCAGCAATGGCTAGGCCCCTGGTCCCAAGGCTGATGGGTCGGGCTGGGTTGCTCGATCGGGGTGGGTTGCTCGATCGGGTTGCCTTGCAGCGTGGTGGCAGGGCTAGGGGAAGAGAGACCAAGGGATCGGCCCCAAGAAGAGATCCATTCCAGGGACGCCGGCAGCAGCACGGCTGGTCCCAGGGGTCAGTTTGTTGCCCGGCGGGAGCTGCGCAGTTGGGCCCGCCGTATCCAGCTCTGCAGCGTAATCAGATCCAGCCTTGGGGCTGCCATGCCCGTCAGGCTGGCCTGGAGCCGTCCCATCTGGATCAGTAGTTGATGGGGATTGGCTTGGGCTAGGCCCTGGCAGTTGGCAATACCTGCATAGAGCAACAAGGCTGCTTCGGCGGGCTCAACCCCTGCCTCCACCACCAACCTGGCTTGGCCCCGCAGCTTGATCAAGCGGGCTTCGCTGGCCCCGCCACTGCGGCCCAAGCGACGCAGGTCGTCGTCGTGGAGATCGGCCAACTGCTGCCAACCATCGATGCCAGCCCCTTCCAATTGCCGCTGTTCGGATTTGAAGTGGGGGGGCAGAACCAGGGGCATCAGCCTTCGTTCAGGGTGACAGCGCCAGTGGCCAGGCTGCGGGTCGCTTCGGCCAGCACCACCGGCTTGCTGCCCCCACCCTGTTGGGCTTCCACGCGGCGAAGGCGCACGCGCACCAGGCCGTTCTCTGCATTGCGGCCGTTGGTGCGGATGTTTTGGGCCAGCTGTTGCACCGTGGGGGCAAAGGCGGATTGGGGCAGATCGTCGGGGGCAGCGGCAATCACCAGGTCGCTGCCGTTGTCGAACACCACGGGCACGCTCACGGCCCCCTCAACGGTGACCCGGGGGGTGTAACTCACGGCAAACGCCAGGCAGGAGATCGCCAGGAGTGCGGTGAAGCTCGTGACGCCCACCAAGCGAAAGCGCACCCCCCAGCGGGCGATGAATCCAGCCGCTGTGGCCAGGGCCAAGACCCCACTGGCCGCCCCGAGCCATTGGCCGGCCATAAACAGTATGGGATCAGCGGCCATGGACACACTTCAGCTCTGGAGAGGTTCCTATATTGCTCGGAACGCAGGCATGGACGGCCCCGGGGGATGGCTTAGGTGCCGGAGCAAGGGTTCCAACCCGGCAACGGGCTATCCACCAAGGCCATGGGCGCAACTGCAGTGGCTGTTGGGGCGGTTGGCGTTGGCCTGGGATTCGGCCATTGGGCCCTCGATCGGGCCCTCAACACGATCTATGCCCACTGGAAGCCCGTGCTGGAGCGCCAGGTGGGCCGGGTCATGGGCCATCCCTTTGAATTGGGCCCGTATCAGGGGTTGGGCTGGGGTGGTTTGAGGGTTGGCGCTACGCGGCTGGCTCCGGGCCGTTTTGATCGCTCCAGCCTCAGGGTCACCGCAGCGGCGGTGAGCCTTGATCCCCTGGCCAGCCTGAGGCAGGGGTTTCCGGTTATTCAGATCAGCCTGGAGGGGGTGAGGGCCGATCTCAAACCCAACCGCCAGGGGCAGTGGTGGGTGCTCGGCCCGGGGGTAGGCAAGGGGCCGCCGCCAAGGCTGGAGCTGCGTTTCCGCCTGCGCCAGCGGGCCCAGGTTTTCTTGCCCAAAAGCCCGACGCCGCTCGGTCTGGACGGCCGATTGGCGATCCAGGTCCATCGTCGTGCCCTCCAGCTGCAAACCCGGCTGATCCCCCCGGGAGCCCCTGGTAGCGCTGGATCCCTAGCCCTCAATGCCTCTGGCCGTTGGGACCGTCGCGACTGGAGGGGAGAGTTACGCCTTGATCAACTGGCGTTGGCGGCCTTTCAGCGGGCCGTTGGCGGCAATCTTCAAGCCAACCCTGGCCACTGGAGCGGCCGCGCCCATGGGGGCTTGGTTTGGAGTTGGCAGTCCGGGCGCCCCAGCTGCCAGGGGGGCGTGCGGCTGGCTTCGCTGGGCTGGCGCCCTTCCCCCAAAGGCCAATCGTTGGTTGTGCCCAACCTGGTGGCGCTTTGCCAGGGACAGCGGGTTTCGATTCAGCCGACGCCGTGGCAGTGGGAATCGCAATCGCAACGGCAGGGGCAAAAGCTGAAGGGAGATGCTTCCCTGCGGGCCCACTGGCAGAGCGGGCAATCCCAGTGGGGAAAATCCCAGGGCGGCCAGTTGCAGGGCGGGCAGTTACAGGTGGACCAAATCCAGCTGCGATTGGGTTCCTCCTGGCTGCGCGTGGCGGGTCGGCTTGGTCCCCAGCTGGATTGGCAGGGCCGCTGGCAGGTCAATCCAAGGGATTGGCGGCGGGATCAGCCCTTGCCCCCTTGGCTGACCCGCGATGCCTTGGCGGGCACGCTGCGGTTGCAGGGGACGCCGGCCAAACCCGTCCTGGCGGTGCAGGCCGCCCAGCGCAGCAATCCCATCGTTGGGCCCTGGCAGGCCAGCCTGCGTTGGCAGGATCAAATCCTGGAACTGCAAGGGCTGCAGAGCCCGCAGTTGCAGGCCAAGGGCTCCCTGCCCCTGGCCCTGCTGCCGGGTCGGGGCCTGGTCCCCGGTGAGCTCGATCTTCAAGCGTCGCTCGAGCGCTACCCCTTGGCCCGCCTCTCTCCCGTCGTGGGTGCCCCCCTGGGGGGGGTGTTGTCTGCCCAAGGCCGGGTCAGGGGTCCCCTTTCGGCCCTCACCCCAGATTTCCAGCTGCGTTTGGACCAGCCGGTGGCCGGGCCCCTTGGCCTCGATGAATCCTGGGTGGGTGAATGGTTTGGCGATGCTGCCGGGGGTGGTCGCCTGCGCATGGAGCCCCTGGCCCCCTCGCCAACCGGGCTGCTGACGGCCCGGTTGGATCGCCGCTGGGTGCCGATCGCGGTGAACCTGCAGAGGGGGACCGGATCCCTCAGCCTCCTGGGCAAGCCCCGGCTCTACCAGTGGACCGCCAAGGACTTGTCCCTGGCGGATTTGTGGCTAGCCATGGGGGCAAAACGACAGCCCCAACTGCTCCAAGGAGACCTGACGGGCCGCGGCCAACTCTCCTTCCAACCCCTGGCCTTTCAGGGGGTTGCCACGTTGGATCGGCCCGTGTTCCTGGGGATCTGGGCCCGTTCAGCGGCCATCCAGGGGCGCTACGCCAACCGTCGCTTCCAGGCCCTGGGATCGATCAATCCCCTCGATGGCGGGGCTCTCACGGTCGATTGGCGCGGCACCT